>JAUXXK010000468.1 GCA_030681145.1 Methanobacteriaceae archaeon
AAAAAATCAAAAAAGAAGCACAGGATAAAAAGGACAAAAACAATATGATTGTCAAAGAAAGGTTGATAGGGGCGGTTATCGGTTTTATTTTCACGCTTATTTTTAGTTTAATAGTATTCTTCACGCCACTATAAAAAAAAATATTCTTGGGTGGAATAATAAATGATTTATATATGCACAAAATGTGGGGCCCTAACAGAAATAAACCCCATAAACACTGAAGCTCGATATATACAAGAGAAATATGGTGAAATTGATTCAGTAATAAATAGAAGTATTGAATACACCTGTGCCTGCAAGAACCCACTCACTTGTTTTGATGATTATATTGAAACAACAGGTGAAGATATAGTGATTGATTATATTATCAACCAATCCACGAAAGATTATCAAACACCTGATGAAAAACTAGTCGAAGAAATTGAGGACCAAGATCTCAGAGATTTGAAACCTTTTGAACATAATTAGAATAAAACTTTAATTTTTTTAACTAAATTTAACTAAATCTTTACACTTTTTTATAAAATCTTTTAACTTTTGATAAACTTTTACTAAAAAGTTGCAGAAATTCACAAACTTTCGAGATGTTATCATGTCCAATAATAAACAAAAATGGGCACGGATAAAATACGAAAACAGTAAAGCATTTGCTCTTTTTTGTATTTATAGAGATTTCGGACCTACTAGGACCTTAGAAAGAGTTCATCAGAAATACATTGAAGATTCATCTGAAACTATCAGTCTTCGACAAATTGCTAGTTATTCCTCAAAGAATAACTGGGTAGAAAGATCTGAAGCTTATGACGATTACCTGGAAGAAAAGACCAGATTGAGTAATGAGAAAGAAATTGAGAAAATGAATGAACGTCATGCTGAGGATGCTAAAACTATTCAGGCCAAAGCAATAGATGATTTGAGTAATGTTGATTATTCTACAGAATATCAGGCCAGTCCTGAGGGCCGCCGTACAGCTGCAGCTAGGACTTGGAAAATTGGTGTCGATGCTGAAAGATTAGCTCGCGGCGTTGCTACTGAAAAGGTAGAGCAGTCAGGCACTATTAAGAATCGGATTAAAACTGATGATGAGAAACCTATTGATGAATTTAATAGGATTATGGATAATGCTTTAAAAGAAGTAGATGAGTCTGTAAAACAGGATAAATAAGGGGACTTGTTTTTGGCAAACTTAGAACTTGGCCCTATTACTGATTATGATAAGGATATGCTAAAACTTACTTTGATTAATAATCCTTATATTCCTGAGAAGATTAAAACAGGTGTTCTTGGATACCCTCAACAATTAAAAAGCCTTATTTATCTTAATAGACCAATTATAGATGATTATCACAGAATATTAATTGGTGGAGAAGCCTACGGTGGTAAAACCTTATTTGGTGGAGTTATATCTTTAAGATTCATTCATCTTAAAGGATTCAAAGGATTGAATACAAGAAAGAATTATGATGACTTGACAGAGGAATCAGTTGATAGTATTTGGGGATATATTAAACTCTGGAATGAAGAATTATCTGATGAATATGGAAATGAAAGAAAATTAAAAATTAAACTAAACCCTCCAAGAATAAAAAGCCGAGAAGGTGGCCTATTATCTTTTAGAGCATTTGATAATGTTATTAAAAAAGAAAAAACTAGGAGTAAAAGTTATCAGCAAATACAAAACGATGAAGGCCCTGAATTAGATAAACCTATTCTAACTTTTCAAGGTAGAACTCTTAGACAAGCTGAAGATTCAAGATTCCCTAAAGCAATAATAAACTATGGAAACCCTCAATTTGATCCTAAAACATTTGTACTCAATGATAGTAGTCAAAGATTTCTTAATGAATATGTTGAAGGGAAATATGTTTATGTTCCCATGGGATGGAGAACTAACCCATATATTAATCAAAAAGAATATGAGGCCAGTCTTGAAGATCTGGATGAAATAGATAAACAAAGCCAAAAAGAAGGAAACTGGCATTATGTTTACACTAAAGGTAGTTTAATTGATATTAATTTATTAAAAGATTATCTTTCACCTACTTTAAAGAATAATAGTTTTTCAATATTAAGTATAGATCTAGCAGGACGTGGAAAAGATAAATTTGTAGTTTCAACATTGACACTCGATTTAAAAACAAATCAGATCATGATTGATAATATTAGTCAAACAGTTGGAACATCTACAGAATTTCTTATAGAGAATCATGTATTGGAAGATAAGAATCGTGGAATATATCCTTCAATGTGTATATTAGAGATGGAGCCTGGAAGTTGGATTGATACTGAAAAATATTGGACTGAATTTTTTACGAGCATGGGTATTGCTGTAGAACCTAAAAGACCAATAGGATCTAAATTTAACAGAGCAAGGCCATTAATAAGAGAAATGAGTCAAGGCCATATTCTAATTAATGATTTACTTGATAAAAAAATTTATAATGAATCAACTTATGAAAAACCTTATTTTGAATTATTAAAAGAAGAAATAAGAAGATTATCTCCACTTATGAAAATATCTCCCAATATAATTGATAGTATAAGTCAAGGAAGGAATTTTCTAAGAAATGAATTACAAACAGGATCTAATGGAATGGAAACAGCAAGAGCGTGAAAATAATATGATGATCCGAGGAGAAACTGTCAATAAAGAAGTAGAGCTAATCAAATCTGCTCTCGACAAGACAGCTAATAATAAACTAAAAATAGCTACAGGATCAGATAAAAAAGATACCAGTACCAGATCAAAATATTTGATTCCACCAATCAGGCCAGACATAGCTTCTTATTATTTTGATAAAAGTTTCATGTTAGCACGTAGCTGTGACATCCTAGCAGAGGACCTAATACTTGGGAATGTTATCAATATAAAAGTTAAAGAAGATCTCGATGAAAATGAGGAATCATCAGAATATGATATTGATAATATTATAACGAGTGTCAAGAAATCACAAGTAGAAATCAGTTACATGGCCTGTGACTATGAATTAAGCGGGGCCGGGTGCTGTAAAATACTCAGATTTGAAGAAGCTAATGAATTCAGATTAGTACAATTACCCATGGAATCTTTACAGGTAATTAAAGTAATGGATGAAAAACTACAACCGACACCAATTTATCTCATAGAACAAAGCCTAAGTGTTACTGATAAAAAATATTATAAAATCATAGGCGAAACCTACCCCGAAGAATACACAACCTATGATGGAAAAGAATTAGGCCTTGCATGGTGGATTGGTGGAGATAATTTCTACCGATTCTTTAAAAAACCTAAATGGTTACAAAGTATCGAATCAATGAATAGTCAAATAGCCCTAGAATCTTTTGATACTGAGAAGATCAATAGTGGGAATAATCTTAATGGAGTATTATTCTTTAATAAAGAATCAGGAATACCTATCCCAAAATTCAATAATACAGATGAGGATAGTGATTTAACACCAGAGGAATTAAAACTAGTAACTGAATTGTCCGGTGCTCAAACAATAGCTAATGAAATAAAAGCAGCAGGAACCGGGACGGCCGTATTATATGAGGAATCACGGAATAAAATGACAATGGATTATATCACGATTAGTGATAATAATTACACTTATCTTCAAGAGAAAGCTAAAACAGCAGATCAGAAAATAATATCTAGTTTTGGAATACCTCGTGAAAGGTACATGATTAATGATGTTAAAGAATCCATGAATAGTCATAAGAGCGCTGCGTTCTGGGAAATATACACTAAATCTTTGAATGCTAAACAATTATTTTATGAACATGGTTTATTAGAAGTTATCGAGGAATGCTATCCTGACCTTGAACATGACATTGAAATTGATATTGAAGTTCCGATCTTTGCAGATATTATCAACTCAAAAATAGCTATTTTTACAGATCTATTCATGAAGGGCCTGCTCACACTTAAACAAACATTAATATTATTATCCAAATATGTATCTAATTTGAATATTGAGGATTTAGATTTCAGCAACCCAATTTATGATATGCGTTTCTTTCAAGGTAAGCCCTTAGATGATTATGGATTATCTGATGATGATCAGCAATTATATTATAATACTGTAGAGTCTATTACTGGTGGAACTCAAGTAACTGATGGAGGTGACCCAGTATTAAGTCCTCAATCATTAGATTAAAAGAATTACAACTTATTAAAGCACGTAAACCATTATTTAATCGTTTACAGATATATAATAATAAACTGATAGATAAGAAGATGAACCTGGCCTATGACAATCATGAGGCCCTCGATGATGCAAAGTATGATAGTTTTGCAAAAGAAACCGTATATACTAATATTTATAATATTAACAGTCCTCAAACAGTTAAAGATTTTAAAAAACTCGTTAAAAGCCCATTAACAAGTAACGATGCAATTTATAAACATTTAACCCGCATCAGTGCTGATAATGTAACAAAAATTATCAGTGAAAAAGAAACCGAAAGAGTTCTTAAGAATCTAGAATATGTTGAAAAATCTTTAAAACAAGCACAATTTGATATAACTAAATATAATTCACAGACTAGTAACCTAAGTTCTACAGTATCACGTCAATCTATACTTGAAAGATCATTAATTGATGGAAGAATGTATAATGGCCGAGAACTAAGTTATAAAGAATTAAATAACCTTTCAAAAGACCTGGAACAATATAAACAAACACGAATAGAGGATCAACTATGGCAAGATGCAAACAAAGAAGCAGCTGCTAATGGACTTGATCCTGTGAAAACTCATAAAGTTTGGATATGGTCTGCTCTTGAGAATACACGCCATATGGGTATGGATGAAGAGACTGTTCCGATTAATGAAATGTTTACTGTTGTTAATGAAGTTACAGGCGACACTGACCAACTACGATTCCCAAGAGATATTGAGAATGATAGTAACGGTTGTAGTAATATCTGTAATTGTCAGTGCGATGTGGAATATGTAAAATTATGATTAAACTTGAGGTATTCACATGGAACTAAGTGTAATTGGAATGAAAAGAAAACATTTAATCTGTGAAAATATGCAGGGTAATGAATGTTTGGTTAATATGGAAGAGAATCAGCATTTATTAGTTGAAATCATGATTAAATTAGTATTAGGACAAATTGTCCATATACGATCTACACAAGAATGGACTTTTAAAGAATTAATTTAACTTTTGGTAAAGGTGAGAAATAATGGAAATAGCTGGAAAAGATAAAAGCATAACTATTGATGAATTAATTGAAAAACTAAAACAAGCCAAAAAAGAACATGGCAACATTCAAGTTTATTATCCTTATGATGGAATGAATGTTTCAATAAGTAAATTAGAATATAATCTTGAAAGAATAGAAGAAAGAGGCAGGCAAAAAGAAGATGGAACATGGCCTAAATATTTAGTTCCAGAACATATTTTAATAAATGGTTAAATTATAATTAATTATATTTTTATTTTAATTTTAAAATCTGCTTCATCTAATGATAACAATTCTAAGTTTATAATTGTTCTGAGACCTTCTTTATTCTCATCAATAGTAAGTATTTTATAGTTTTTATTTTGCATTTGAATAATTTCTCCTTTCTCAAATACCATATTATCACCATTATTCTATCTGTTTTAATAATATAAATTATTAACTATAGTCTTATTTTCATTTTAGGCTTAATTAAACATCAATAAACCTCAAAGGAGGTGGTTTACATTGTAGATTATGATACCAAAAAAGACGCCTTATACATAGAATGCGTAGTCCTAGCAAATGGTGAAACAGACCCTGAACTATACAAAGATAGCCAAGGCGACACATGGGACACAAAAACAATTAAACAAGTCTTTACAAGCGAAGCTAATCAAAGTGACCATGACCTATTCCATGAAAAAGAAAAGCTGGAGGGAGTAACCAGTATCAGTAATTACATTTCTACCCAAGATAAAACCATTGGCGGCCGAACAGTCCCTAGTGGATCATGGATTAAAGAGTTAATGATAACTAATCCTGATGTTATTGAAATGATTAAATGTAATCAGATTGGCGGAGTATCACCTAATTTCCGTTTACATGAAAATTCAACCTGTTTAAAAGAATTGGAAGATATTGAAGGTAATCTTTTTTATAATAAAGACATTACAGACAAGGAATGCATGAAACCTGTTTATTTATCACTGGTTGATGAGCCAGCAAATGAATATGGCCTGGAAGTGTTTTCCTATGATAAATATCTTGAAAAAACTAAAAACCCTAAGATTGGAGGCAGAAATATGGCAAATAAATTTAAAGAAATGTTGAAAGGATTTGGTGAATCTATCGTGAATTATGCAGATGAGATGGATGAAACCGAGAATATAGAATTGAGTAAAGCAGAGGAAACTGGAACAGAAGAAACCACAGAAACTACTGAAGAACCTAAATCTTCAAAAGAGGGTGTGCTTTCAGAAGAAAATTCTTTTGAAGAAATCACTAATAAAGTGAGGCTTGCAATAGAAGAGAAATATTTCACAGACGACGAAGGAAATCAAACTTATGTGGGGATTGTGTTAACTTTTAGTGACGCTGTAGTTATCCAGGATTGGGATAATGAGAAATATTACAAAACCGATTACAGTATTGATGGAGACACCGTAACCCTGGGTGAATTACAGGAAGTTGAATTGAAATATGTACTTAAAGATGCGGAAGAAGAAAGCACTGAAGAATCCACTGAAGCTGAAGCTGAAAAAGTTGAAGCACAGAAAAGCCGACAACCACGAATAAAAATTCCTAAGATAACAATAAATGAAGAAAAGTTAGATGGTGTGGAACTTGAAAAACAAAGCAACGATAAGGTTAATCATCTGGGGTTCCCTATAAAAACGACTAAAGAATTATCCAAACCAAGAAACTCATTCAATTTCTAAATAAACTTAATTATAGAGGTGATTTAATATGGCAGGAAATATATTATCCAAATTCGGAAATCAATCAGATTTCAAAGCATTAGCAGCAGCATTACAAGCTGAAATGCAAAAAGAAGCTACTCCGCAAACTACAACTACTACTGAAGATATTATTCAGATAGATTATGATGCAGAGATTCAAAAAAGAGAAATTGTTGAAGCTCCATTTTTAGCATTCCTTGAAGCTAAAGGAAGAGTTCAATCAAGTAATAGTGCAGTAATTGGTTGGAGAAATAAGAAAGCACAGACTACTTCTAAATTCACTCCTGAAAATGGTATTCTTGCAAATCATGATGCAACTGCCAAAGATTGGGAGAAAATGCTTCAAAATATGAAGGTCATAACCTATCCTATTGAAGTTACATTAATGGCTCAAATGGGTAATCAAAATGTAGATTTAATAGATGATGACCGCCAAGATGGTTATCTAGATATATCTGCAACAAAAGATAAAGCAATGCTTTTAGGCGACCATACCTCCAATGCTAATAGTTTTGATGGGATAAATAAACTTGCTCCATCTCAAAACAAAGAAGATCTAGATGGAGAACCGATTAGCATGGAAGTTGTTGATGATATGATTGATAATATCATAGCTCAAGGCGGAAACCCTGATTGTTTAGTTACTACTGCTAGAGCTGCAAGACAACTAACCAGGGAACAACAATTAGAAGGAATTGTTGTAAATCCTCAAGGAAATGAATTTGTGCCTGGTGCATGGGTAAGATCTTACTACACTCCAAATGGTGAAATACCAATTATTACTGATAGGAACTTAGTTACCTTCAGTGTAGATGGTGATGGGAATATAACAGAAGTTAATCCGTCTTCTGAAGATGATTGTTTTGTTGCAGATTCCAGTGGAATGATAAATAAGAATTTATTACCTGTTTCTGAGTTTAATCTAGCTCAAACAGATTTATCCACTAGATCTTTACTAGCTACATTTACTGCATTCGGTATTAAGGCCCCTTGGAAACAAGGAGTTATCAGTGGTATTGGAAATGGTACTTAATTAAAATATATTTTTTCTTTTAAAATAGTAGGGGATTATATTATGACTGATACACCATCGACTATTAATAAACCCCCATTTTCTTCAACTGTCGCTGATAAAATCCTGATTGAATTGGATGGATGGCAATTAACAGAAGAAACTACTCCTAGTATCATTATGGATGATTCAGAAGAATTAGACATTTACATTGATACTGAAGATCCTGATGAATTACGAAACATTAGCGCGAATCATCAGGTTAATGTAGAGGAAGTAGAACGTTTTTATAACACGGCTTTTGATGAAGCATTAACACACACTAACCGATTAGATATAAACGATTTGGATGAAGTAACTACGGAAATATTCATGCTAGGAGTTTATAGATTAGCTGCAAGTAACCTCTGGAATAAATACAATACACAAATTAATAATGACTCCATGGAAGGCACATATGTTGTCAGCCAGGGAGGACGATTATATAAAAAAGCATGTAATCTCCTGGATAAATTTGTTAGAACTAATTTTGTTGGCCTAACTTCCCTCATGAAATAAAACCTATTCTTTTTTTTGTTGTTGGTGTTAAATCATGCCTGATATAATACCCGAAACTGGTACAAAAGTAACAGTTACACATGACCATAGCGGCTTAGATGACATAATCAACACGATACAAGGAGATAATATATTATCACAAGTATTGGCCCCAGCTGTTGAGCAGTTAAACCGTGATAAAAAAGCACTCCAAGATGGGGCAACTAATCTTGCAAACTCCGTCGCTGAACGAATCAAATCATATCAAGAACAATTCATCAGCATGAACCAATCCATTGTCACAGGGAATATGCACAATACTATTTTTGTAGATCCACAAGGCAATGGTGAAGCAGAAGTGGGAGCCACGGCCTTATCAGATGATGGGTTTCCTTATCCAGTGGTGGTTGAAAAAGGTTCAAGGCCACACAGGATAGAAGGTAATCCTCTGCTTGCTTTTAATTGGCCTGCTCAAGGTGTTTTTGTTATCACTCATTCTGTAGAACATCCTGGTACTAGTCCTAACCCTTTTGTTGAGCCTTCATTGGAATATATCAGTCGTGACTTAGAGGAACTTGTTACTGTTGAAGTTGTAACAAACTTAGGAGAATAAATTATGTCAGATGATCAGGGATATGATACCTCACTTACAAGTGATGTGTTAATCTATAATGCCCTTATAAACGCACAAAAGGATAATAATTTACTTAAACAGTTCAAGATTGATTATCCATATGAAAATGCACTCGCTGAAGAATCTAACACCATCTTTGTTGCTACTGTCAGTGATGAACTTGTTAAAAAAACAATGAACAGTGAACATTACAATGCACTTACTGAGATCTTTGTTAAAACAAAGAAAACTGATTATAAAGAGGCCTCTTTGATTCTACGGACGGTTATAAAAGTTATTAAACATGTTCTACGTGAAGATGAGTTTCTTGAAATGTATAAACCGGTTTTCCGTAAAAGTGCGAGTAATTATGGTAGTAAATTTGCTTTGAAAGGAAGGAACCTTTTGGTCCAGACTAAGGAACGGGATCTGTTTGATGTTGAGGACCTGGAGATTGAAAAGGTTTGTGAGATAATCACTGAACCATGAGGGGAGGATTGGATAATATGCCAGAAGATCAGGAAGAAACTCAACCCATAGAAGAAAACGTGGAAGAGGAAGAAAAGACTACTGCATCTGTTTTTAACCTTGAAGAAGAATTACAGAAAGAAAAACGATACCTACGGAAAGGATTCCCACGATTCATAACTAAAAATGGGTATGATGTCGATACAAAACGGAAATACAATATATACATGAAAAAATATAAGGAGGCCTAATTATGGGTGATTTAAACGAACCAAACATCACAGTAACAGATGTAGAAAACATAGTAAGCCGTGGTGGAGGAATGGCCGGAGTAGTAGTAGTAATAGGTGCATTCAACACCGTTAATACTAATATTGCTAGTTACACTAATTTAAGAACTGCTTTAGTAGATCTAGGAGGAAATGATGAAGAAGTTCCAGAGGGAGCATTAGGATACCATGCTTTGCCTTACCTTTTCATGCAACAAAAAGGAAGCTTAGGGATTGAAGAATTAATAGTAGTTAATGTTACCTCTTCTGTTGACGGGGCAATGGATTATACTTTAAATGCTGATAAACTTGCTGATGCACTAGACCTGATTAAAGACGAACACTTTAATATATTATTCGTCGCTGGTGAGTTAGATGATACCTTATTAGCTAATATTAAAGAACTAAGAGATGATATGTATAAAAACCAGTTACCATGGGGACTTATAGCTCCTGTTACTTTTGCAACTGCTGAAGATATTCTGGAGATTAAAGAATTATTCCAAACTGGTGGAGCATATAAACTCATCACAACTCCAAAACAATTAAAAGGAGACAGTGAACCTCTTAGTTTGGTGAATACAGCGGCTTTTGATGTGGCATATACGGCGGGCCAATTAGTCAATGCATCTGAGACTGGTAAAATAATACCGGGTGTAACTGGTGTAGCGACTAAAGAAGAGTTCTCAACATTATATGAGGACATTCTATCTGGAGGTTTACATTCACAGAAAATAATCAATCGCAGACTCGGACAATTAATAACAAATAATATCATGACACCAACTGGCCGGGATATGGCCCTGGAACGTGTTAAGGATTATATCGTTGGCGACTTGGCCCTTAGGGATATTTTCAGTAAACCCAACATCACCGCGACTTATGATTATATTAAAGGAATGTTTGCTGTCCGGAAACAAAGGTATCAGGATCTTGGTCTTATCCATGATATGAATTATGTGATCACATCATGTGATACGAAATGTGTTAAAGCTGAATTAGATTTGAGCATACCTGATATTATCACTCAAGTGAAGCTTTTTGTTAAAGTCACTCCTTATAGTGTTGAAATAAATTCACAAGCAGAAGGCGTAGTTGTTTTGGAGGAAGTATAATGATAAGCTTAAAGGAAGGCAGCATATTAATTGATGATATAACATTGAAATATGCGGATAAAGCAACAATAAAAAGAGATAAATCAGTTAAAACACGTAACACGCTGAGCGGGACATTAAACACCAGTGGATATGTGACTGGTGGAACCATCTCTGTAAGCACTATAATCTTGCCAAGCACCATCCAGGAAGTAAACCGTTTAGAACAGATCCTTGATAGTGGCCATATTGAACAGGTTAAAGTCACAGGTACAGCGTATCTTAAAGATGGTACTCCATATAAACGAACTATTACTGGTTTAAGAGCAAACCTTACTACGGATGATGAGGAATGGAATCCAGAGGATGGGATTATTGCTTCTCTTGATTTTAAGGTGGATATTATCCAGAAAGAGAATGAAGCCTAAAAACATTTTCTCAAATATTTTATTATATTTTTCTTTACGAATAATACGGATGTTACGGAGGATTATCCCATATGACCGAAACTGAAAAACAAGCAAAAGAGAAATCATTACCCCTTGAAGACCTAATCGCTGAAACAGAACAGAAAATAACGAATAACAACTATGAAAAAGACACCTATATCGATTACCATGGCGCCAGATTAGAATTCAGGATGAAAATAATATCTCAGGCAGCATTCGAGAAAACCAGCAAACTAATCAAAAAAGGCGATGCTCAATCTAATCGAATAATACTCGAAAAATATTTGATTAATAAAAAAACTGGTAAACCATTCACCCCTGACCAAATCAAAGAATTATTCACAGGGGGACTTGTAGGGGCCTTGGCTATTAAGATAATGGATGAATCCGACTTTAGCTTAGACGAGATACAGCATAAACAGACCCGGAAATTTCCTAAGTGAAGTACTGGACTATGAAAAAGGAGCCCTTGGTCATATCACTCGGATGGTTGATTCAGGGATATTACAAATTGGTTTAAATGATTATAATACTCTCACAAGGTATCAGATTATTGCATTTGATGTGATCGGACAAGAGATAATGAAATGGAGATCCAGTAAGAAGGGGATCTTAACTATATAATATTTTTTTTTATTTAAGAGGTTGACTCATAATTATTTTTTTTTTGGAGGGAGAATTAGAATGGCATTAATACATACGTTACAAGAAATGAAGAAATGTTTAAGGAAAAAAGCAGCAATCATATTACATGAGGAACTTGCAGCTCTAGATACAAGAGTCAGTGATGCAGAAGCCGGTGTGGTAGCAGAAGGCAGTATCAGTACTGATGAACTTGCTAATGGTGCAGTTACAGAGAGTAAACTAGGGACCGGTGCGGTGACTAGTGGTAAACTTGGTAATGGTGAGGTTGGTACTGCTAAGTTAGCTGATGATGCAGTGAATAAAGATAAACTAAAATTTGTCACTAGAGAGGTTACTATACTTGATACTGCTGCAACTGGTACTGTGACAAATGAAGCGGATATTGATGGGGTGGTACTTGGTGCTTATATGGTTTCTGGTAATGAATCTCCATTGAAGGGTGTGGATTTGGATCCATTGACTGGTGAGTTAGAGGTATCGTTAATGTCTGCTCAGTCATCAGGTGATGCTGTGGCTGCTGTTGTTGTTTTACAAGTATGATCTCTTTTTTTTCATATTATTTTTTTAATATAAAAGATTATTTTTTTTTTAAGGGGAGCTGTAATTTATGGTGAGAGCATTAGGTAAAACATGGATTTTGAATAAAGTTTTTAATAAAGATACTGATACCCTTAAAGTGGCTTTGTATGGTCAGAATGGGCCTGTTGGTTTTAAGTATCGGTTGGTTACTGGTGATATTGGTGCTTCTGATTTAGTGGATGATGATTATAGTTTCGATCCGACCGTGGATGCGATACTGGTTTTGAATACTGGTATATTGGATTTGAGTGTGACGATAGGGGACATGATGTTTAGTGTGGTGCCTGATGAGGTTCGTGTTATTAGTTTACCTGATAAGATTGAATTGGTTGCTTTCAATGCTGGTGCTGTGTTCAGGATGAACGGATTAAACAGAGGATAAGATTATGGTAGCTAGAACTTCAAGTGGCTCAGGACTATTCAGCGAAGTTGTTGGTAATTGTGTCAATGGTGATACATTTACTATCCAATCAGGCCATAATGTAACAGTGGATGTTGATTTATCCACTTTAACAACTGGCCTTGGTGCATCAACTATTAATGGAGTAATGGATTTTAAAGCAGACATCAATACTGGCCTTTTCATGAATGGTAACCTTGATGTTAATGGTGCTTTGTATGTTGCTAATCGTGTTGTTGTTTCTGGATTCACCTTAAAGAGTGGTAAAAGTAATGTTTATGAAGTAGCAAGAACCCTTAATGTTGCTACCGTCGAGGAAACACTAGGAAATGGTTATAAAAATGCTATTGATGAATTAACTGATTTGGCAGTATCAATAGAAAATTATAGATTACACACATTATATCAACCAGAAATGATGGCTGATGTTGTTAAAGAATTCAGAATCAGTTACAGGAATAGTTTAACACTTACTGATGTACTAAATTATGTTGAATCCAATCCTAATGTGTTCTATCATGATACAGTAGGAAATAAATTATATATCCACACCTCAGATAGCAGTAATCCTTCAAGTAAGACTATAACAGTTATTGAACCAATTAATAGGCCAGCAAGTGGGATAGAAAGCAGATGTAATATTAAATTCAATGCTACTGGAGTTATTAGTAACACTGGTGGGGGTACACCAGTTATCGCAATGTATGGTTGGTATCCTTCTCGTGAATATACTCAACTCGATACTGATGCAGCTCTTAATGATACTACAATAGTATTAAAAGAAGATTTAGGATTACAAGCAGGAGATAAGATTGTTATTGGTTCTGGGACTGAAAATAATGGTGTATTAGTAGAATCTCAAAAAGGAATCTATGTGGTTCAATCTTATAATGCAGGTACAAAAATTGTCACTCTTACCGGAGGACTTGGAACTGCTAGGTTAAATGGAGATTATGTTGAATGGGCTTCGGCACCAATAAAATATGGGCGAACGAGTGGAAGCGCAGGAATCATAGCCACTGTCATTAATGATTTAACTTTTGTAGGAGTATTATTTACATCACGATTTATTAGTGTATCATTTGGAATAGGATTCCCTAAAAATTGGACATTTAAACATTGCAAATTCTCTAATTATGGTTCTGGGCTGCATGAATCATTATTTGAAGATTGTAACTTTTATGGTGTTGCTAATTACTGGGCTTTATTGAACGCTATTGGTATCACTTATAACCGTTGTATAGGGATTGCAATTGAATATGATACTGTGAATGCTCATTACAATTCACATTTGAATAATTGTATTTTTCAAAATATTTACACATTATTTTCTGCTGTAACTAACCACACTATTTTTAAAAACTGTACTGTTAAAAATGCTTATTTAATTGGTGGAAATGCTGGTAAAAATACATTAATTAATTGCTCATTATCTGGTTTAGATAATCTTAGAGCGTATCCGAACGATACTGACTTTATAGGTTGTGTATTTAAAGATAATAATACTGGATATTTACATAATACTCAGGGAAAATTAGATAATTGCTTATTCGAAGGAATCAATGAAATTTCTTCTTACAATGGCTGGTATAAAAATTATTGGCAAGTATTAGAAAGCTTCGACCATAACCAAATCCCGGGCCAATATAAAGCTTGGTGTAAAGGTGGAAGGATAGAAACCATTGAAGATAAACTTAAATTCATCACTGAATCATCTGATTACCCCGTATTCCGAGATTACCCCATACTAGCACCAAGTAACCGAACCATAAAATTCCGTATCGGCATAACCAAAGACAACGCAGAGATACTCACTAAACTCCAAATCATCGACCCCACCAGCGACCCACTAATCGACCCACAATCTACACCACTCGCTGAAACCACAGCCACAAACACCACAGAAGCTCAACAAATCGGGGTAGCTTATAAATCCAGTACACCACGACAACTTATTTTGAGAATATTATGTCAAGATAGTATGGGTAACGTGCTAGTTGACACTACTAGGATTGATCAAAGTTTGGCTAAAAGAATAAACTAAATTTTTTATACTATTTTTTTATTTTCTAAATTGATAAGAATCACTTGGTTATAATGATCAATAAACCAATCCCTAGTTTGTTTCAAAATAGTAGCTATAGTATCAACATCATTCAAATCAACAGTTTTTATTGTAATTTTAATATAAGGAATAGAATTCTCATATTCAATCTTACAATTTTCAAGATCAAATTCAACAAACCCAGTGAAAGAGTTCTTTAGTTCTGATTCTACAAAATCAAAATCTTCACTTCTTAATTCAGGATCTATAAAATATAATGCATGTTTAGTTGATAATGGGCCGTTTTTTATTTCTATTTTTTTTACTTTCACATATTTTATCATTATTTTAATTCTCCTTTTTTATTTTATTATTTATGTTCAGGTCGTTATTATAGAGATAATATTTTTTAATTTTTTCCCCGGAGGGAACCCATATTGTCAGATAACCAGTATAATATACAAAGGTTTTTTGTAAATTAAATACCAAACAAAGACAACACAAACAATAAAACAACAATTCCGATAATTCCAAACATTAAAATTAATCCTATTTTAATTGTCCAAGACAAAACAGTGTCCATCACATTAACCATACTCATCAACTCCATTATAATTTAATTTTTTAGTCATTTACTTCATAAATTTCATTTCTAACAAACTCAAAAACAATACTTGCGCTTAAAGGGTCAGGATAATTCCACAATGATTTGGATTTACCATTAAACATAATTTTTGAGTACCAACATTTCTTTTCATGATTACGTTTTTTATTTAAATACGCTCCAGGAAACCCTGATACCCCCCCTCCTCTTCTATAATTATTTTTACTTAGTTCTCTTCGCCGTGATATAGATAACTTTTTACCAAGCATGGGGCGGGCATGATTTTCACATAGTTTTCTTCGATGTTCTAAAGAGAAATTTTTACCATACCAATGACTTTTTTCCCCTTTATGGGCTTCACTCATCTTTTGCCTTGTTTCAGCGGAAGGGGAATTACCGAGACAATATGTATTTCCTTTATGAGCAATACTCATTTTCTGTCGAGTTTCAAGAGTATGTTTTCTCCCTTTGAATGCGAGGCTAAGTTTTTGTCTATGTTCTGGAGATATTGTTCTGCCTTTTTGAGCTATACTCATTCTAATTAGAGACTCTTTTGAATGTTTCCTGTTATCCCCGCCTTCACGAATATTGTAACCCTTTTCTCGGTCAAAACAATCATATTTTTTCATGTAATATGTTTCTAAATTATTTAATTCTTCCAAAGAATTAGCCCAATTTAAGATTTTAAAATCAAATATAAATTCCCCATATTTATTAAAGCTGTTTTGTAAATGGCAATTCCCGTGTCTTGTATGTCTTAAATCCGATAGATGCTGGGTTTTTCTTCTCTTAAAAGATGATGTTGTTTGGCCTATGTATAATTTACCATTCACAGTATTTTCAATTTTATAAATATAACCATACATAATTTCACCAATATCTGTTTATAATACTTATTTAGTTTCAAAGAGTATAAATGTGTCGATTAAATCTAATTTGGTATAAATAGGAGGAGCAATATGGCAGATAACACATATTCAATCAATGTGGCCACAGAAGCGGATTCTACAAGTGTTGAAGAACTAGCAAATAAATTACAAGAAGTGACCAATAGTGCTCAAGAGGCCGGGGCTGCGGTAACTGAAATAGAGGGCTCAGGCATTGAAGAAGCTGGCTCTGCTGCAGAAGAAGCATCAAATAGTATAACAGAAACCGGGAACGCTGCAAGTGAAACAGCAGATAAAGTTGAAGAGATAGGCACGGCTGCAGAGGAAACCGGAAGCATCACGGCGGAACAAATGGCCGCAGCAACACTTGCAATAGGAGGGATGACCGCAGGCCTTGAATTAGGTGCTGAAAGTATAAATGATACTAATATCAAGATAGGGCAACTTGCAACACAAACAGGAATAGCAGAACCAGTACTCCGAGATATGGTTGCACATATAAGTAATGCAACATTCCCAGTCAGTGAAGCAACAGCTTATATTGAACGTTTAAGTCAATTTGGTGTAGCAGGAGATAACCTTGCTAAATCTGCAACATCATTAGATAGAATAAATGATGCATTTGGGTTAGGATCTAATAATGTTTTAAGACTATCAAATAGTCTAAACGTTATGGGTATAGACATGGCTAACATAGAATCATCATATAATGCTCTTGCATATGCTCAAGCAAACGTTGCTGGAGGTACTCAAGCATATATTGGATGGATGGAGAAATATGATTCACAATTTAAAGAAATGGGGCTTAATATCGACCAGACGGCTGTTTTGATTGGAGCTGCAACTAAAAGATTTGGTGGTGGCCGGGCAGCATATAGTGGATTGAATGATGCTATAAAAAATAGTAATGGTAATCTTGAAGAGTTAGAAAGGCAGTTAGGTATGCAGCCAGGTAGTCTTCAAAATGCATCACAAGCAACAGCAGACTACGCCGGAAACTTAGAGGAAGCCGCAGGTCAAGAAGCAGAACATAAAACTGCCCTTCAAGAAGCAAAAGCATACCTCGAAGACATAGGAGTACAATATGGAGATGTAATGGGAGTTATGGGTAGCTTTGGCGGGATACTTGGTTCCTTAACTGGGATTGTAACCGCTGCATATACTGCTAAATTAGCATTGGCAGGAGCAACAGCCGCTGAAACAACCGCAGAAAATGTTTCATTCATCTCAAAGGTGAAGAGCGCAGGAGCATCAGTAATACATACTGCAGCCGAGGCGGGGAGAACTGCTATTCTTTTAGGAACAGCCGCAGCACAATGGGCTCTTAATATCGCTATGAGTGCAAACCCGATAGGGATAATCATAATTGCTATAATTGCTTTAATCGCAGTACTAGGATACCTATACTATAATAACGAAACCGTCCGTAACGGTATAAACTGGTTATGGGACAGCCTAAAAGGACTAGGAGAATACATAGCCGGTGGACTAGTGGCTGCATGGGGAATAATGATAAGCCCAATTCAATCTGTTGTTGATGCCCTGAAAATGATATACTGTATCATAGTTGGTTGTAGTCCCGGTATAATCCCGGCCCTCATGATGTTACCTGGAGCATTCATCACCACACTAGGAGCAATACCAAGCATCGTGCTTGGTTTTGTAATCTCCGTGGTATCAGCACTAGCCCAGGTGATAATACGAGTTGTAATGTTTGGAATAAGTTTCCATCTAAAGATAATCCATATCTTCCTGGGAGTTGTGAATAAAGCAAGAGCATATATCAGCCAGTTACCAGGTATTGTTTGGAATGAAATGATAAATATTGGTAAAAAGATAGCAAGCGCGGCAGGTTATATATTCGGTCAAGTACAGGCCGTGTTTGGGAATATTGTGAACTGGGCCATGAAAGCATTGGGGATTGCAAGCCCGGGACATATAGCAAGGGCCGTGTTTGGTGAAATGGATTATCTTGTAGCAGGAATCACTGATGCTCAAGGTTATGCAAATCTAGCAGCCGCGGGCCTGGGTGATGCCATACTTGAGGGGTTTGGAAGTCCATCACTATCAGTCGGAGGATCCTTAGAATATGATACTGCTAGTCTTGGTTTTGATGCAACAGAACTAAATAATTCCTTAACAGTGAACAGTGAAGATCCAACACGCCAAAAAATAACACAAAATAATTATATCACACAAGAAGGCATCATGGGACCCAAACAGGCAGCAGAATTTATTGTTAAATCTGTTATTGAAAAACTTGAAGAGGAAAACATGATCACAGGTAAAACGGGGTGAATCAATGGCTTTAGACACTAACCTATTACTAAGAAAAGATGGCTTGAAATATACTCAGATCATGCTTGGTGGAATGGAAATAGATGCTATTGAGGAGAGTATTAAAGAAGTCAATGCTATGGAACATTCCACCAACCCCCATATAGGAGTAAACGCAAGTGACACAGTATTCATAACACAATACGGACGTAAATTAAGCTTTAAATCAGTAGTACATGAAATAGAATCAAGTACTGGTGGACGGGAACACCGTATCCAGGACTATCAAAACTTATTCAACACATATAAAGAAACATCTGCCTACTTGGTAAGTAACTCATATGCAGAATACAATGGGAAATACATTATAACAAAGTTTGATAAAGAAGAAGAAGCCGGTGGTAGCTTTGTTATTGACTGGGAATTACAAGAAGTTATCACAGCCCCTGTAACTAGTAAAACTTTCCGTGTTTGGGGAAAAGCACCATCAGCAACTACCACGACCACTACTACTAAGAAAGTCACTGTTCCAGCGAATACAAAAACCCTATTAACTAAATGCCCCACTATGAGCCGTAAAAAACTTGGAAATAAAATGGGAGTATCCTGTGTTAAAAGATTACAGACCTTCCTAAAATCCGGGGGGTATTTCCTTAAATATAAATCAAATGGTAATTTCGGTAAATTCACTGAAGCAGAGCTTAAAAAAGCACAAAGGAAACGTAAACTACCACAGACAGGGGTATGGGATAAGAAGACAATTGCGTTTTATAAAAAATTATATAAACTCTAAAGGAGATTCTTCTGATGGTTTCTCAGATATATCACACAAGCGCCATAACAAAAAGTAGCGCCGGGTTCCAGTCAATACCATTCAGTAATGCCAGTATAACTTTTAATAGTAATAAAGCAAGTACAGCTAGTTTTAATTCAACCAAAAAACTTAATGAAGGAGATAAAATCCGTATAATAGGGGACAATCACCGAGAGTTCGGCGGTCAGATTATCAAACAGGGGGCTAAACTACGAGACGGGGCTTATTCTTATGAATGCATTGATTATACAAGACTATTTTTCGGGGAAACCGTTGCGAATTATAATAAATGGACAAGCTACCAGATAATTAAAGATTTGCTTGACACGTTAGGTTATAGTACTGCTGGATTAAAACCTACGACAAAAAGACATGGTCCACTAAAATGGAAGGCAGTGACACGATGGGATATAATACAAGAACTACGGGGCTATGATTACCGATCAGGCCAACTAATAGAATGCTATGTGAACCCTGATGGGACACTTATTTATCAACCAATGCCACAAACCCATGAAGGATATATATTCAAATCAGCATATGATTACAATCAAGAATATGATGCCAGTAACATCATAACTGGTGCATCAACAATCTATGATGATAACAAAGGAAATATCAGTTTTTTAGCCTCTTCCAAGGATGCTAACATGATGGCCGTTTGGGGCCGTATTATAGACATAGAGGAAGGCTGCTAACCATGGTCATCTATAAAGGATACAAAGTAAAAGCAGGTGTTAAATGGACTGTAAGGAAAGATTCAGTCACCATAACATGTTATCCTAAAAAGTCAAGTGTGCCTTATAAACTAGCAACAAAATCATGGAAAAACTACTGCCCCTCATGTAAACGAAAGGGATACATGGTCGGGTTCGGGACTGGAAGATTAAGTAATGGCCGGGGTAAATTCGGAGTTGAAGGAGGAGTAGGGTGTCTTAAATGCGACTCTGATTTTTGTGGAGTCACCGGGAAAGACACTAAGATAGGGTCCAAACGGAAAATGACTAAAGGGAAAATGACTCCTGCAGGTACTCCAAGTAGTACGGTCACTAATTCCAAGGCGAGTATAGCAGCGGCTAAATGTGAACTTACAACGGCCGAAGCAATAGCACAAGCTAAAGGAATATTCAATGAATCAAGGACACCAAAATATAAAGGCACACTTAAAGGACCTATGCTCCCTAAAATGAAGCCTGAGCAGTACTGTGAATTACAACTAGACCGATTTAAAGAAAATCGTAAGAATATTTTTTGGGTGGAAACACTTAAAATCGATATTGATGATCAGACCATGACTGCTGAATTATTAGAATCCATGCCCAAACCAGGCAGTGAAAAATCAAGCACCAGCACAAATAATGTTACCACTACCGCAAGCAATATAGGGATCAAAGCCGGGACAGCCATAGAAAGGACTATAATGTTAAAAGGAAAAGAACTAGGGACTGTTAATAAAATCTATAAATGGTTAAGAAACAATGGTGTTGGTAACTGGAACTACGTTTTTTATTATAATCACTGGAAAAACAAAGGAAGCGCACTTAGTAAAGACACAAATGCAATGAAAATCTGCTGGAGCAAAAAGAAAGCAAACTGTACTGATTTCGCATGGATATTTTATACAATGTGCCTAGGCATAGGAGTTAAAGTCCGCATCATCCATGGAACAGCAAGATTCACAACCCGTAGCTATGGCCACTTATGGAACACGTATAAAGGCAAGATTTATGATTGTTCCAGTAGTTCTGTGAAAAAGTATAGTCCTCAAAGGGTGGTGAAATAAGTATGACCGATGAAATTTTTGGCATTGATTATAGTAGTAATGGAGAACTAACTTCATCTGGAGATTTAATGCTTGTAGAGGGATTAAATAATGCCAAACAAGCAATACGTAACCGGTTATTAACCAGGATAATGGTTTATGATTATCTTGGAGGTTATGGGTGTGATTTGGATAAAGTAGTAGGCGAACCTACAAATAACACAACTCTACAATTGCTTAATCTGATACTCAGCGACTCATTAAACCTTGAACCACGAGTACAACAAGTTTTAAAGCTTGATTGTTTTTTCGAGGATAAAAAAATCATTGTAGAAATGAATCTACTACTTGTTGATGATACGATTATTGATTTAGATATAGAAACAGGGATTGGAGGATTATTATAATGTATGATGATTTATATTTCACAAAACCAACAGGAGAACTGGTTAATCTTTCAGATATAATAAATGACCTCTTAGAGATACAAGCACAAGCACAATACCAGGGATTAAATAAAGTAACTGATTACACTCCAGGATCACAAGCATACCATGTATTATACCAACAAGCATTAATCATTTTTGAACAGTTACAACGCATTAATGAATCTGAATTCAATATTCTACCATTTAATATGCGTGGCGAATACTTGGATTATACTGGTAACAGTATAGGAGTACACCGTGAAGCTGCAACAAATAGTACTGGTATGGTAGTGATTGGTCTAGATCATGATGCTGAAGAAGACATACTCCTCACAGAAGGCAGTATTCTTTCAACAACTGATGCTATAACATTCTTACTCGATGAAGACACCATGATAGAAAAGGATACATCAACCACAACTGTTAAAGTAGTTTGCAGTCTTTCTGGAACAGTAGGTAATGTTAACGCTAACACAATAACTGAGATGATAACACGATATAATTATGATTTCATAATCACTAACCCAAACGGATTCATTGATGGTCAGGACGAGGAAGAAGACGAAGCATACCTTGAAAGAATAATAGCAGCACCAGATAATTACCCTCCAGGAAGTAAAGGATGGTATGAATCAACTGCTAACAGTATAGCGAATGTTCATGACAGTTACTTTATTAACCAGCCCAGTGAACTGGCCGCAACTGTCGAACTTGTAATCAATTGTAATGATAAAACAACAGTATCTACCACAATATCCGAATTAACAGAACATTTTAACGAAGACAAATATAATATTGGAGGCATCCACTTAATTTTAACCCCTGCAACAGAAATAGAAGTCTTCACCACAAATGAAATTAACATACTCCTTGCTCCAAATTACAATTTTGAATCTGTGAAAAACGAAGTAATTAATGTTGTCACAAATTATTTCGATGGACGTAATTCAGGACAAGAATATGATACTAATTGCCTAAAATTCCTGATTGGAAATGTGGAAGGAATAGCAGCTGTAACTATCACCTCTCCTGAAAACATAGAATGTAGTGTATATGAAGTATTCACAACTGATTTTACAACATTACCTGCTAGAATCACTGAGGTGGTGATCTAAAATGTCATATGATGACTCAAGCCTACGCGGGGATGAAATCTGCCTCAACATGGATGAAACAAACAATTTCATGAACCCCATATCACCTATGGGATGGTTTTTCTATAACCTCTATAAAGGATTTGATCTGATTGATGAAGAGATAGACTTATCCATCAATAATCGTGTCTTGGAAAGTGCAGAGGGATTATATCTTGATATTAATTGGGGTAAAAAATATGGTATAAAAAGGAACGGCTTAACGGATGAAATATATCGTAAAATCTTATTAGCTGCTAGTAATGAAACATTAACCGTTTTTGGTATAAGAAATACTTTATCAAAGATATTAGGTTGCGAATATGAGGAAATAATCGTAAGTGCAGATTATGGGGATGTTATAAGATCAACAGACAACCTTACAACTAATGAATATGATACTGTGCCAGATTATTCCACAGATCCCGAGGACATAACAAAATTTGTAACAGATAGAATGAGAGGATCTGCTGGAAGAATATTAGTTAAATATCCGCAGGGACTAAATACCGAAATTGATGAAAATACCACTCTCATTGATTTAATCAGCCCCTACATTGGACTGGTTAGTATCACCTATGAAGAATACATGAAATAATTGGGGGATTGGTGGTTATGGTTGATATAGATCCTATAAGATTAGAATTAGCACTTAAAAACAGCATGGTCGAAGAATTCTGGGAAAAAATTAATTTTGAAAAACTAATCAACAATTCCAGTATCATCAATGATAACACGGCCATACTTGTTAAATATCCTTATTTTTATTTTATTTTTGATATAGACACCTATGGATTAATAGAAGGTAAAGGAGACGATACACTTGTTACTGAAGGCGAATTACAGGAGATGGAACCATGTCAGTAGGTGATGTAAATGAATATTACACAGCAGAAGATCCTAACTATGCAGAGAGATTAAACAATCCCAATATACTAACCGATATTTTCACAGTTAAACCAAAAATAACCTTACCAGGGGCATTTAAAACTGGAGAGTATCCTGAAACCGAGAATAAGACTAAAGCAGTTTTCAGTATTGTCCAGGTTATAAATAATACTTGTACTAATACTGGTGATGGTTTCACTGCCACAGCAGATAATCAAGAGTTCACGCTACGTGTTTATCCCAATTTCAGTGGGTTTAAGTGGTGGAATAAGGTTACATGGGCTGGAACTGGGACTATTACTTGTTTGATGAAAGACAGTGAAACAGGAACAACCATAATAGCAAATATTGTGAGTGGGGCTGATTTGAATAGTTATAATATTGAGCATAAGCCTGTAGATATTATATTCACATTACAGAATACTGCTAGAGTTACTGACATAACCCTGGAATATCAGAACCAACCACGATTATCCGAAACTGAATGGAGTATACCTAAAAATAATATAACAGGCTTAAACAGTGCACTAGATGCTAAAGCTGATAAAACAAGCGTGGATGCAATATTTGATATAATGTATCCTGTAGGTATCATCCTTGAATTTGACAGGGATACTAATCCTAATACAATTAGTGGATGGAAAGGTACCTGGACACAGATCAAGGATAAATTCACATTAGCTGCAGGGGATGTTTATAATGTAGGAGAAACCGGTGGAAGCGCAACACACGTATTATCTGAAGCTGAAATGCCAACTCACAAGCACAATGTAGCAACAAGTAGTAGTGGGGGTAGTACAAGTGGCTCTACATCACCATCAGCTTCTTTTAGATACAATTTATATACAAGAGCGACGGGTTCAACTAATACACCATCTCCAACAAACTCAACTGGTGATGGTTCAATATCAGTAGATGTAGCAAGTCATACACATAGTACACCAAATCACAATCACACTATAACAGAATCAAATAAAGGGTCAAGTTCCGCACATAATAACCTCCCTCCTTATGTGGTTGTCTCTAAATGGGTTAGAACAGCATAAAACGGGGTGATGATTATAATGAGTACGCTATTATCAGACACTATCGGAGTTACTGTAAAAGATGTTAACAAAACAGTAGGGAATGAATATGCACGGGTTACAAAGATTAATACTAACGGAACTGTTAATTTAAAACCTGAATCAGATAACCCTGAATCAGATGATTTAGTTAATATCCCAGTCCTTATAAATCTGGCTCTAGAAAAAGATGATAAAGTACTAATATCTTACCTGGATAATAATCCAAATTATCCTGTCGTTATAGGAATGCAAAACCCTAAAACGGTATCTGGAGGCGCGGATGGCCGAGGAATTATCAGTATTGATAAGGTTGAAACTGATGAATTTGTTGATATATACAGAATAACCTATGATAAGATCCCTATTTATTCTTATTTCACGGTCCCTAATGCTGATAAACTGGTAGGGTTAGCTAATTTGTTAATCAGTAAAGGCATACTCACGCAGGAAGAGGTTAATAATTTATAGTTGATATTGATAATATAATTAGAGGTATTTAATATGGACAAAGTGTTAATAAACAAAATATTAATCATCGGGATAATATTGCTCTTCTTCTTTTTCGGAATATATTTACTAACCAGCTCAGGATTATATGATGAAAAACCAGCCAGTTACACGGTCACATTAATGGAAAAAGCATTATATGAAGACTGGACCACAGCAAAAGCAGTAAACGCCACCACCCCATCTGGGAATATAACCTCTGATGATTATGGTACAAAAACAATTAATGGAATTAAAGTATATTATATAACTTATACGGATTCTGTAACCTGGGCTGATGATTCAGTACATGAAATTGTGAAAGGAAACGTATTCTTTAAAAAGAATGGGGAATGGCAACACATAACATGGACTGATGCTAAAGGAAATCCAAATAAAGCAGCGATAGATAAAGAAATTGCTGATAAAATTAATAATATCTAAACCTATTTTTTTTCTTATTTTATTTTTTTTTTTAATTAGTTTTGCCTGTGTAGCATAGCCTGGTTTAATGCGCGAGGTTTGTAACCTTGAGATCGGGGATTCAAATTCCTCCTCAGGCTTTTAAAAATCTATTTTTCACGAGCATCCACTGGTGGCCATCTTTGGAGGATAAACTAAAAAATTATTGGATGACTAAAAAAAAAACACTATTTATTAACATTATTATTGCTATCGCAATCAAATCTGCTCCAAATGGGCCACCATACTTATTTTTAATCTATTTTTTTTATTTATCACAAGTTGTGGCACTTTGTCACATGTTCCATAATTGTATTTTTGGAGGTGTTATTATTTGACTTGGTTTGAGATTTTCTGTATTTTAGTGATATTAGTAATTTTATTATTTTTGTTTCGAATTGTGATTTTTAGTGTGAATGGATACTAGTGGAGTTGATAAGATGGATGATGAGGATCCTGCTTTGAGAATGAAGGTTCGGATATTGTTTTTGATTACGGTTATTGTACTCGTGGTTGGTAGTGTAAGCCCTGCGATGGTTAATAAAACAGAGGATGTTAAACCAGTTTCAAATATTAGTGTTGGTGCTAAAAACATGCTAATAAATAAGGGAGTGCCACGATGCGATGTTATTAGTGGGTATTTTAAACCATCAGTCAAAGGCACAGGTTACTCATATAATTGGCATTATAAAACATGGATTAACCAGTGCCCATATTGTGGCCATAAACTATTAAAGAATCCTAAAGGAGTACCGGAGTCTGAATTAACCTGTTCAAAGTGTGATGCGGACTATGATGGGTGCAGTGGTTATGTTAAAAACGGAATGAAAAATAAAAGATTAAGGAGAGGGTAGTGATGGTTTGTTATGTACGAAATGGTAGTAAAGGAGTAATGGTTAAAGCTGTTCAGGTTAAACTAAACAGTTTAGGATATTATAAAGGCAAGATTGATAGTAGCAGCGGCCCTGTGACAGTACAGGCTATAAAGAATTATCAAAAAAATAAAAGATTAGTAGTTGATGGTTGTGTTGGTCCTATAACTTGGAAATCACTCTTTGGTGTTGATTATCCCAATACAGTTAAAAAAACAGCTACTGGAACTACAAAAGTATTAAATTTAGCTTATATTGAACAGCCCGATATTGTTACCTGTGGGTGTGTCACGGGGAACAGGTTACTGAAGAATCTTGGTGTGGATGTCAGTGTGGAAAGACTGCGAACATTAATGAAAACAAAACCATATTCTGCAAGTAGTCCTGGGACCACACCTGATAACTTCAAAAATGGGATTATTGCAGCTGCAAAAGAAAAAGGAAAAATTGTTAAATTCACAGCTGTAAACTTGGAAAGCATAAAACAAATCAAAAATTACATCGATAAAGGCCTAGCCCTGGGCCTACATGGTGGAACAATACCTTGTATGGATTATAAAAACTATTATGGGCATTATATAACTATAATAGGATATGATACAAGTAAAAATATGGTTTGTATTCTAGACTCAAGCAGGGGTAAAAAATGGGTTAGTTATACTTGCTTAAAACAGTTCCAGCAAAGAAGAGGAGCTGTTAATGCCTTGAAGATAATTTCATTATAAAAAAAATAGATTAATATTTTTAACATAAATAGTTAGTTTTAAGTATTACTTATTATCATAATACAATTGCTCAAAAAAATCCTAAATTATTTGAGCAGTTGATTTCAAACAAAAAAAAGGAAGTTCATCACCATCCCTTATCAATTTTTAATAACCCGCAGTATTGATGAGGGACTGAACTCCTTAAAAAAAAGTTTATAAATTATTTTTATGGTTGAAAATATTATGATTGACTGGTTGTAATAGACCAAAATTAGTAATAATTTTTATATTGAA
>JAUXXK010000470.1 GCA_030681145.1 Methanobacteriaceae archaeon
GAAATTAAGAATAATAGTTTAATTTGAATTAATTATCAAGCAAATTGAACTGTTAATTTCTTAATTATTAAATTATTTTATTTTAGGAGAATTATATGTTGGAGGATTTATGGATTTATTTGTATCATATTGATAACAATGTATTCTATTTTTTCAATATTTATATTCATAACTCCTTTTTAGATTTTTTAATGCCTTTAATTACATATCTTGGAACTCCTATATTCTGGATACTTATTTGTATCCTTTTTTATGTCTTTGGAGGTAAAAAAGGAAAAGAAACAGCTTTAATTTGTTTATTTGCTTTAATTTTGGGGTTTTTTGTCACGGAATTATTAAAATATTTCCTGGCCAGACCCAGACCTTATGAAGTTCTTGCAGGAGCCAGACATTTAATGGAAGCTGGAGGTTATTCATTACCTTCGGGTCACACTACTGCTGCTTTTTCTGCTTTCACGATTTTTGGATCTAAATATGGATATCTATATTTTTTTTTAGCATGGGCAGCTCTGGTTGCAATTTCAAGAATGTATATGGGAGTACATTATCCTTCTGATATACTTTTAGGTGCTTTTTTAGGAATATTTTGTGCATTAGTTGTTTTGAAGTATGAAGAAAAACTTTTAAGAACTAAAAATAAGATATTAAATAGAAATACTGATTAAAAACTCAAGTGATTGCATGCGATTCATGAAAGACTCAGAAAAGGATCAATTAAAGCGCCTGGTAAAGGCATGCATGTTAGAGATAAGTAAACTAAAAATGGATCTTAAAAGATGCCGTGAGGTCAATCCAGACTGCAGTAAAGTTGAAGACTTAGAACATAAAATTGAAAAAAATAAATCAAAAATCCAGGAATTGGAAACTTTTCTTAATGATAAGGATAAATCTATTGAAAATCTTAAAAACTCTTTGAATGCTAAAGAATCATATATTGAAGATTTAGAAGAAATTAAAACATATTTTGAAGCATTAACTGCCAAACCTAAAAAAGATCTTACCTCTTTCCAGTCTCAAGTTTATCTTTTATTACCTTCTGATAAATCAAATACTCATAAAATGCATATTTTTATTAAGAAAGTCGGCTTTAAAGAACTTTCTTATGATAATATGTTTAATATATTGAGGAATTTGGAGAGAAAGGGTTATTTCAAATCTTATCAGGTTGATGAAGAGACTATTTGGGAGAAAATCCAGAAATAAATAATTGAAATTCAAATATTTATTAAAGTTTAATACATTCTATACTTTTTAATTAATTATCATAATAATTTATTTTTTAATCCTGGCAAATACTCTCACTGGTGATGCTTCCGCAACAATGGGCAGCGGTATAAAGAAAAACTCTAGTGAATGACTTTCTTTATATTTTATAATCTTCTCAAGCCGGCTCAAATTCTCAATAATCCATATGTCATTAAAAAGTATTTTCCGGTGAATATCAGTTTTTCCTAGTGGATCTACACTGGGGCCATCAATTCCCAGCCCTAAAATCTTTTTTTTAACTAAAAATTCTGCAACTTCCGGTGATAAATAAGGATTTTTGGAAAAATAATCTAGCGATCCCCATTTTTTACTCCATCCTGTGTTAACAATAACCCTATCACCCTTTTTAACATTTTTAAAATCTGATATTTTAATTTCTAAATTTACCATATCTTCCAAATAATTAGGTTTTGTTTTGTTAGGATTAATATCAACAATTTTCACAGGCCCTATTAACTCTTCCAAAGAAATATTGTCAATCTTTCTTCCAGAAGAATAAAAATGGTAGGGCGCATCAATATGTGTACCGGCATGCAACCCGGTTTTTAATAATGATAGACTAAAACCATGGTCTTGAGTTTTGAATTTTTCTTCCAGAAAAAAATCAGGATC
>JAUXXK010000473.1 GCA_030681145.1 Methanobacteriaceae archaeon
GATCCTATACGTCCTTTATCCGTATTGAATGTTACTGGTGTCCCATCAGGTATATGGCCAGCTAAGGGTTCTGGTAATGGAGTGAGAGTAGTTCCGTCAGATGTATAGTTATTAAAACTAACAATTATCTTGCTAATTTCACCATTGTTGATGTTGGTTGGATCTGTAGTTATGGTCATGTAGAGCCATCTATTAGGAGCGATTCCATGTATTAGTGTTTCAAATACAGGATTGTTAGAACCCCACCAATTATATTCAATATCTGATTGTTCAGAGTATATGCCGAAGTATATTGCATCAGGTGAGTTATTTACTATACGGTTAAAATTCGCCGTTAAAGTACCATCGTCGTAGATTCCTCCACCATACATAGTGGTCCCTGTTGCGGTGTTGTCTGTTAATGTGGTTTCTGTAATGGTTAAATCACCATAGTTGTAGATTCCTCCACCATAAACACGATTTCCAGTAGCAGTATTGCCAGTTATAGAACTTTTATTAACAATTAAGTCACCGTTGTTGTAAATTCCTCCACCCGAAGCCTCCCATGTTCCTGTAACAGTATTGTCTTTTATAGAACTGTTATTGATGGTTATAAATGCACCCCAGTTACTGATTCCCCCACCATAAATACGATTTCCAGTAGCAGTATTACCAGTTATAGAACTGTTATTAATAGTTAAAGTGCCTATAAAAGAATGGCTGATTCCTCCACCATAAACACGATTTCCAGTAGCAGTATTACCCGTTATGGTACTGTTATTGATGGTTATAATACCATACTCATTACTGATTCCCCCACCATCTGCATATCCATCGGTGGAAGTGGCAGTATTACCCGTTATCGTGCTATTGTTGATGATTAAATTATCATCGCTGTAGATTCCCCCACCATAAGCAGTGTCTCCAATAGCAGTATTTTCCGATATTATGCTGTTAGTGATGGTTAAATTACCATGGTTATATATTCCCCCACCATAAGCATATCCCTCGATGGCTGTAGCGGTGTTGTTTGTTATGGTAGTATCAGTGATGGTTAAATTACCGTTGTTAGTGATTCCACCACCATAAGGTGAATTTCCATTTTTTATGGTGAATTTGGATATGGTAACTGAAATGTCCGGATTTATGGTTAT
>JAUXXK010000476.1 GCA_030681145.1 Methanobacteriaceae archaeon
TCCAGATTCCCCTTTTTCTTTTACAGATATGTTTCCAACAGTTTTAAGTGATTTTCCATCCCATGTTTTGACTTTACCTCCACGCTCTGTGAAAATAATTATATCTCCCGGTAAAAAATCCATGGCCCAAGGAGTGTTCAGATTTTCCAGCAAAACTTCTGATTTAAATCCATCTTGAGTAACTGGCTGAGGCCATAGAATAATAATTGAAATAATTCCAATCAATACCAGAAAAATTATTAATATCATCTTTTTTTCCAATTTAAGGTCCCCATTTTAAAGCATTTAATTGAATTTTATATGAAAAATTCTATATTTAAAAAAGTTTTCTAGTAATATTTTTAGTGAGTATGTATCATATATTTTACCATAGTCATACTAAATGAAATTCAATAATAAAATCAGTTAAAGGGGATTTTCATGTTAAAGTTAATTAATCATTTACTGATACAGGAACGTTTAAGTAAAATAAGAAGAAAAGGAATAGATCCTGCACATTTCAGGACAGGAGTTATGGAAATTGGCCGTTTAATGTCCTATGATTTTGCCAATACCCTTGAAAAAGAGTTTATAAAAATTGAAACTCCTATGGGTATGGCCCACGGAATTAAAATAAAAAATAGGGAAAACATTGTAGTTATTAGCATATTAAGAGCTTCTTTGCCATTAACTTATGGCATTATAAGGGTTTTTCCTGAAGCAGAGCAGGGAATGGTTGGTGCTTGGAGACATGATGAACCACCATTTGATATATGCATAGATTACCTTAAAATTCCTGATTTAAATAATAAAATAGTGATTGTAGCCGATCCTATGCTAGCCACAGGTAATACCATGGAAGCCATATTAAAATCAATAAAGAGTTATGGTACGCCAATTAAAACCATTATTTTTAATTTAATATCTTCAAAACAGGGACTGGAGAAAATGCAAAAATTCGATTCTAACCTGGAGATTTATACCTGTTCTATTGAAGAAAAAGTAAATGAAAATGGTTATATAATCCCCGGATTAGGTGATGCAGGAGATATTTCATTTGGAAAACCATTCAATTGTCAGATTAATCTGAAAAAATAGTTTTTTATTAATTTATTTTTATTTTTCTTAAAATAATATATTCAATAAATAGATTTACCACTAGCAGCCGCGACAATCCCCGGAATTTCATACACTTCAAGTTCAAAAATGGCCTCCATACCTTCTTCTTCAAAGGCGACCACTTTTTTTGATTTAACTTTGCTGGTTAAAAGAGCCGCTACAGGAGGAGTCACTACAAATATAGCTCCTGCTTCACCTAAAGCTTTAATTGTATTCTCATTCAAAGTACCCTTTCCTATATGGATTAACATGCCATTTTGAGCTAGTTGAGGAATATTTCCTTCAATTTCCTCTTTGTTACTCGTGGTTGGAGCAATACCTGCTTCACTGACCGCGGTGTGCATCATGGCAGATCCTTCTATATTAATCAGTTTTTCATTATTACGCAAAGATTTAACCAGTTGTGGGAGAGCAGCATCCCTGCCAGTAAACATTTTTCCACTCAAGAGTATCTGATCTCCCACTTGAAGATCTTTTATTATCTCTTTAGTGGTGGGAATTGTAATCTTCTTCATATTTTTCCCCCAATTATTATAAATTGTTTTAAGTTTGAAATATGTTAAACTACAAGAATATGAAAATAAGTAAACTAAAAAACGTGTATTTAATCGTTTTAAATATTTTTAAGAGTTTCCATAAAATCAATTATATGTTCTCTCTTTATATGTGGCATGAGCACAACCCGTATAGCTGGAGGACATGATGAAACTGAAACTACCCACCCCTTTTCTTCCAGTTTATTGGCCAAATCATTGGCAAGAATTTTTTTCGAGTTAAATGCTACAATATTAAGCTCAGGTGCACTGACCAATTCATAACCTGCATTAACCAGGTTTCTTGCTAAAAAATCAGTTATTTCCATTGCATTAGTAGCAATTTTTGTGTAACCTTCTCGACCCATATGCTTCATTATAGCCCAAGAAGCGGCTGAAGATGCTCCAGTTCTAGTTCCCACAATAGTGGATTGCTGTTTTTGAGTAAGATATGGAGTATCAATATTCATCACATCCAGATATTTTTCTTCGCGAAATAATATACATCCAGTGGGTATTGGAGTCAGACCCATCTTATGCGGATCTACAGTCATGGAACAAACACCTTCAAGAGAAAAATCAAATTCAGGCAATTTATATCCAATTTCCTTTAAAAAAGGAATTAATAATCCTCCAAATGCAGCATCAACATGAAGATAAATATTAGAATCCATACATATATCAGAAATTTCAGATATTGGGTCTATTTTTCCCAGTTCTGTAGTTCCTGCCACACCTACTACTGCTACTGTATTTTTAGATATATTTTCCTGAAGAGAATCCAAATCCATGCAGTATTCATCATCCAGTTCAACATCTTTTAAATTCAATCCCAATATATCAGCTGCTTTTTTAAAGGAAAAATGAGCAGATTTAGGGGCTACAATTTCCATTTTTTCTGTAAGATTATTACCAAAAAATTCAAAGGCCATGTTTCGAGCCGCGCGCATGGCCATGAGATTTGCTTCTGTGCCACCAGTAATTACATGACCATAGACATCTTTTTTTCCTAAAAGTTGGCCAAGCATGGAAATTACTTCATTTTCCAGAGATTTGGTACCTTTAAAAAGGCCAGGATCTCCTAAATTAGATTCTAAAAAATCATTATAAGCTTTTATGGCAACAGGATGCGCGCAAGTACACATAGAACCCAAGATTTTTCCTGAAGAATATGTTAAATCCTTTTTTTTGAACTCTTGCAGTTTTTCAAATACGGCGCCTTTGCTGAGTCCTTTTTTGTCCATTTAATGACACCTGAAAAAATAATTAAAAAATAAATAGATATTGGCAAGAATAAACAAAAATTAATTTATTCATTAACCATTTTTCTAGCAGCTCTTAAAAGCAGTTTTTGCTCACCACGAGCCACAGTTCTCCTAACTTCAGCCACAGCATCAGTATTAGCAGATACACTACTTATTCCAAGTTCTACGAGTTTTTCCACGATTTTTGGAATACTTCCTGCTTGACCACAGATACTTGTTTTAACTCCAGCATCATTACATTTTCTGATTACCCTTTCGATAAGTTTTAAGACCGCAGGGTGCCCTTCAGTGTAAAGTCCGGCAACGTGTTCATTGTTTCTGTCAATAGCCAGGGTGTACTGAGTCAAATCATTAGTTCCAAAGCTTACAAAATCGATTCCAACATCAATGAAATCTTCAATTATGAGTGCTGCTGCAGGAGTTTCCACCATTATCCCAAACTCTATATTTTTTTGTGGTTTGAGTCCTACTTCTTCAGCAATTTCTTTGGCTTTTTTGAGTTCATCAGGATGCTGTGCTAAAGGAATCATTATCCCCAAATTGGTATATCCTTGTTCATGGAGCTTTTTAATGGCCTTAAATTCTGCTATTAAAATTTCAGGCTCATCCAATTCCCTTCTGATACCTCTCCATCCCAACATAGGGTTGTGTTCATAAGGTTCATCTTTACCACCATCTAATGTTTTAAATTCATCAGTTGGCGCATCCAAAGTTCTGTACCATACCGGTCTGGGATAAAATGCATCAGCCACTTTCAAGATGTTCTCTACCAATATATT
>JAUXXK010000479.1 GCA_030681145.1 Methanobacteriaceae archaeon
CCCAGAGCTCCTACTGATGGGTGGGTTTTCATATAATCATGGCATTTAGCAAGACAATCATCAATGACCACAGTATCTGAGTTGATTAACAGAACATATTTAGAATCGGTCCGTTTTAAAGCAAGGTTATTTGCATATGCAAATCCTTTATTTTTCTCACTTTCAATTACTTTGATTAAATTACCATTTACTTCATTAGAAAAATCATTTCGAAGTTTTTCCAGACTACCATCATGTGAAGCATTATCTACTAAGTAAATATCATATTTAAATGGATGATTTTTAGTAATTACAGATTCTATGGTTTGTTTTGTCAGATAATAGGTACGGTAATTCACAATTATAATTGATAAATCTAACATTTTTTCATTGTCCATGATTTTAACTGGATGCATATCCAATTGATATTTGACTAGAAAATTATTTTTTTTAAAATAAAAGAAATTTGAAAGTATTTTTAATTAATAACCATTCTATCTTCAGGTAATTTTTGATGTTTTTATTTTTATATTTTACTTTGTTTACATGGTTTAATGAAGTAAGGCCTTCTTTCAATCCATTTATATAAACACCACCATGCCCTTTTTGCAGGAAAAAAAGATATTTTATTAAGTATCCCATCAAAAGAAATGGCATATTTACAATTAATTGAGGCCAAGGCATATTTTTATAGGGTACATAAATGTTATTGCGTGCAGCTAACTTTATTTTAAATTCATTATATCTGCTACCACTGGTTCCACTACCTACATGATAAACAATAGCTTCAGGACAGAATACATTTTTATATCCATTTATTTTAGCTCTATAACTTAAATCAATATCTTCCATATAAGCAAAAAAGTTTTCATCAAAATGTCCAATATCTTCTAAAATGCTTTTTCTGTAAATTGCAGCTCCTGCACATGCACTAAATATATTTCGAGATGTATTGTAGTTATCAGATGGTTTTCCATAGCCTAATCGTTTCGTCCAGCCCAGAATGGTGTATTCATCACCAGCATCATCTATTTTTTCCCGTTCATAGTATTGAATCATCTTTGCAGAAACGGAAAAAATAGAGGAATCCTGTTTTATACATTTTAAAAGATTAGTGATACAATCTTTTTCTAGCTCAATATCATTATTTAGAACAAATATATATTCTCCTGAGGAAACTTCTATTCCTTGATTAATAGCACGGGCAAAACCCAAATTTTCTTTATTTTCTATTAAAATAAACTGAGGATAATTTTTTTTTATGAACTCAACACTGTTATCTGAAGAATTATTATCTACAATAATTACTTCTTTTAACCCTGTTTGTCCGTTTTGTGTATTTAAAGAGTCAAAACAAGTTTTTAAAAAGCGAATTCCATTATAATTTGGGATGATTGCTGATAATTGATTCAATGTTATTACCTTTTTGAAAAATTAACTAACATATTAAATTTATTCATTTAATTTATTAACTTTAATTTTATATAGGATATACCCTTTTAATGGGGTTATTCTTTTTATCTGTGTTTTCAAGTTTTTATTTTCTTTTATCAAGTTTTTATTTTTGCTTTTTAAAATTTTATTTTGCTGGCCTAATTTATCCATCTTTTTTAATTTATTTATTAACCACAAGGCATTTTCTAACTGATTAGTTTCTATTAAATTAAATAATAATTCTAGTTTTTTACTAGGTGCGGCGTCTAATGATTTAGTTTTAATATAAAATTTTTGGAATTGTATTATAATTTCTTGAGAATCTTTTTTTGTTAATTCGCTTCTCATCATTGTTTTCAGAAAATAGTATAGTCTCATGTTAATTAAATATTTAAAAAAATCCTGATATTTATTCTCTAAAAATCGTTCATAAGCCGCTTGGTACCCAATTAACAATTGATTCAAATAATATTTTGTTTTTGATCTGCTTATTGAATCTTGATTTACAAAATGAGTATATACATATTCATCTTTTAACATTATTATGCCCTTAGCTTTTAAAAATGCGTGACTAGTAAATACAACATCCTCAATTCCTGTTTCAGGAAAATTTATATTGTTTTTTTGCAATAATGATTTTTTGAATATTTTAACCCATATAAATGATGGTTGGCCTAATATTGTGGGGTCTTCTTCAATATTTTTTATCTTTATTTCAGATTCTAAAGGGCGAAATGGTGTTTTTATTCCATCAA
>JAUXXK010000481.1 GCA_030681145.1 Methanobacteriaceae archaeon
TTTATCGGTAGATTTTAGATGTAGGAGTACGGCTGTGATATATAGTTTGGTGGTGCTGGCAATGAAATAAAGGGATTTATTATTTAAATTCCCGGCAGAACCACTCCATGAAAAGGAATTATCACCGGATTCAACATTAACCGCACAACCAAATATCTTTTTATTATCAATCTGACTATGAACTAGGCCATTTAGTTTTGATATTGACTGATTATCATCCATATTATCATCTTTAATTGTGAATTATATAATTAATCATGATTTTAGCCTTCCAATATAGCGATTAGACAGTGGTAGGGCCGTTATGCCATGGGCCAACACACTAAAAAATACGGTTATAAAAACTGCTAAAATAAATGTATCCTGGCCCTGGAAAGATCCTAATTCTTCAAAAGCAATAAGGGCCAGCACAATAGATGCCAGGCCGCGCGGGCCAAACCAGCCCATGAATAAAGTAGAATCTTTACCTATTTTTGTACCAATTAGTGACAGGGCTACTGGCAGCATTCGGATAATGGTCAAGCTTAAAATAGCATATAATATGATTTGCCAAGTTATAAATGGAAGTAAACCGGCTATTACTACTCCTAAAATAAAGAATACAATTAGATTCAGAAATTGGCCTTCTGCTTCTGCAAAATCTATGAGAACCTTACCTGCGTCCTTGGTGACATAACCTGTTGCCAGACCTCCTACAAATGCGGCTATAAAACCACTACCTCCTAGTTCATCAGCTATGAGGAATGAAACTACAGCTAAAATTAGGAAAGCTATTCTTTGATATTCCGCAGTTATCCATTCTATTTTACGAGACTTTATAACCAGACCAGATCCAACAAATCCCACTAATATACCTACTAGTACCCCTAACCCTACCTGGGCCAGTGCAATTTCAATGAAATATCCGGTGGGTGAAAATGACTCCTCGGCCAGACCAATAGCCACAAAAACCAGTAAAAAAGGTACACATAATCCGTCATTTAAACCACTTTCCACTTCCAGAGTATTGCGTATTTTCTCAGGGATTTTTTGATTTTGAATCACGATTTGTCCTAATGCCGCATCAGTAGGGGCCAGGACCACCCCTATAATAGCCGCCTCCCATAAAGTTAAGTCGGTGAATATTAAGGCCGCCGCCATAATACCCAGACCAATGGTGGAGATTAATCCTATAGTTAGTAAACGAATGGTTAGAATATTTGATCTTAGAGACCCTAATTTGACCAGGGATGCATCTGAGAATAGTACCAGTACCAGGGCCACCTCAGCAATGATTAGTACTATGTTGGATATGGGGGCTTGGCGCACATCCAAGATTCCCGTTAAAAAAAATCCGGTTAATAAACCCGCAAAAACGATGATCATCTGGGCCGTTACTGGTAATTTAGTTATCTTACCCGAGATTAAAGCTATTATAAAAACCATTATAAGAAAGAATAATATGTCCAACATTTTTTTATCT
>JAUXXK010000482.1 GCA_030681145.1 Methanobacteriaceae archaeon
ACCAGAATTATGCTAAATCCCACAAGGATTAATATGCATTGGACCAGCTACTCTATCACTATGTGGAGCTGAATGCCCAAGCAATGCTATCCCATGCAGAGGATGTTATGGACCTACTCCTAAGGTTCAAGATCAAGGCGCAAAAATGATTAGTGCTATTGCTTCTGATTATGGGGTAGAAGAAGATAAAACCGTTGACCCTGAAGAAGTAGCTGATCAACTGGACGATATTGTTGGTACTTTTTACACCTACACACTCCCAGCTGCTTTAGTGCCACTCAAAATGACAAAGGAGGGTAAATAAATGGTAAAATTAACTATGGAACCTGTGACCCGTATTGAAGGCCACGCAAAAATTACCGTTCACCTGGATGATGCTGGAAACGTGGAAGATACCCGTCTTCACGTAATGGAATTCAGAGGTTTCGAAAAATTCATGCAGGGCAGACCTGTAGAAGAAGCTGCAAGGATAGTACCACGAATTTGTGGTATCTGTGATGTTCAGCACCACTTAGCTGCTGCAAAAGCTGCAGACCAGTGTTATGGATTCAAAGATGATGAAATACTACCTGATGCTTACAAAATGAGAGAAATTATGAACTGGGGTTCATTCATGCACTCTCACGCGCTTCATTTCTACTTCTTAGCTGCTCCTGATTTTATTGCTGGAAAAGATAGACAAACTAGAAATGTATTCCAAATTATTAAAGATGCTCCTGATTTAGCTCTACAAGCTATCCAACTCAGGAAAAATGGTCTTGACATTGTCAAAGCCATAGGTGGAAGGCCTATTCACCCAACTTCATCCACTCCGGGTGGTATCTCCACTGAACTGGATGATGAAACTCAAAAAGACCTTTTACAAAAAGCTCAACAGAACGTGGAATTAGCTCAAGCTACTTTAGATTTAGCTATACCAATATTTGAAGAAAATATTGATTTGGTTAATACTTTAGGTAACATTGAAACTCGCCACACTGGTTTAGTAAATGATGGTGTATGGGATGTTTACAATGGTGATGTGCGGATTAAAAATAAAGACGGAAGTATTTTCCGTGAATTTAAATCCAACGATTACTTAGACACTGTTGCCGAGCACGTTAAACCATATTCTTGGTTAAAATTCCCTTACATTAAGGAATTAGGATACCCAGAAGGTATTTATCGGGTGTCTCCATTATCCAGAATTAACGTAGCTGACAAAATGCCAGATGCAGCACCATTAGCTCAACAACGCTTCACAGAATTCCATGATGCTTTTGGATATGGTCAACAAACATTACTTTACCATTGGGCTCGTTTAATAGAGATGTTAGCTGCTGCAGAATGTGCTGCTGACGCTTTAGAAGGAGATTTATCTGGTAAAAAATTCCCAGATGCAATCGAAAGACAAGCTGGTGAGGGTGTAGGAATTGTGGAAGCACCTCGTGGAACTTTAATACACCACTACAAAACTGATGATGATGGCCTAATGACCGACGTCAACATTGTAGTTGCAACTATCCAGAACAACCCTGCTATGGAAATGGGTATTCAAAAAGTTGCCAAAGACTACATTAAACCAGGCGTTGAAGTAGATGACAAGATCTTCAACTTAATGGAGATGGTTATCCGGGCATACGATCCATGTTTATCATGTGCAACTCACACCATTGACAGCCAAATGAGACTTGCCACCTTAGAAGTGTTTGATAAACAGGGCAACCTAATCAAACAGATATAATATCGCAAGGTGGAAAAAAATGATAGTAGTCAATAAAGAAGACTGCATTAGATGTGGGGCCTGCCAAGGCACTTGCCCCACTGCAGCCATAGAAGTAACACCTGAAAATGTTATTTACTGTGATATCTGTGGCGGAGATCCTAAATGTGTTGCAGCCTGTCCTCAAGATGCTTTAAAAGTCGAATCTATGCTTTTGGATGAGGATGGAACCACTCAAGAAAGGATTGTTTTCAGCCCGGCCAAGTGTAATGAGTGTGGGGATTGTGTGGATGTTTGTCCTCCACAAACTCTTAAACTTGAAGAAGGTAAATTAGAAAAAATCCCTCTACAAGGTTTTTGTGTCATGTGTCAGAAATGTGTTGACATTTGCCCAGTAGATGTTATCGGTATTGATGGTGTTAAGGAGCCTGCTCACAAAGAACTGAACATTGAAGGATCTATTTTCATAGCTGACTGTGTTGGCTGTGGAATGTGTGTTCCAGAATGTCCTGTAGATGCTATCACTCTATCTGAGATTGGTGGAGTTATTGACATCGATGCAGATACCTGTATTAAATGTGGTGTTTGTTCACAGACCTGCCCATGGAACGCAGTTTTCATTTCTGGTAAAAAGCCTGAAAAGCGAACCAAAGAAATCATTAAATTTGATTTGGATGAAGAAACATGTATTGGATGTAATTCATGTTTAGAAGCTTGTCCTGGAGACTTCATTGTAGCCAAGGATTCTAACCTCACTGTAGAACTACCTTCAATTTGTACTGCGTGTGGTTTATGTGAAAAGATTTGTCCGGTCGATGCCATTGATCTTGAAGTGGAACTTGGACCTGCTAAACCTGCTAGTGAAGAAGGACTAGTATATGATGCTGAAAAATGTGATTATATTGGTGCTTGTGCTAATATCTGTCCAAACGATGCCATTAGGGTAGTTACACGTACTGGTATGAAGTTACCTGAAATGGAAAAAGTAGACGAAGATCCTTTCTTCTCTATGTGTACCCGTTGCGGTGCCTGTACTATGGCATGCCCAAAGAATGCATTGTCCTTGGTTGATATGGATAAAGTTGTGGACGGTGAAGTTGTCAAACGGAAACGTGTTCAATACAACCCTTCTTTGTGCGATGAGTGTGGCGATTGTTTGGAAGTATGTCCATATAACATGCTGAAACTTACTGAAGATAAAGTACCACTCAAAGGATTCTGTATACTCTGTGATCAGTGTATACCTGCCTGCCCAAAGAATGCATTGTATCTAAAATAATAGTTTAGTTGGTTTTTAACCCTAAACTCCATATTTTATTTTTTATTTATAAAATAAAAACTAATTATTGCTTTGTTGAAGTGAATTCCTAATAAAAATATAAAATTCTATTAAATATTATTCTGACATATTCAATTACCACAAATTTGCTGTTTTTTAATAATGACTATTCAATATTTTTATAATATTTTCTATAAATAAAAAAGCCTGCAATTGTAATTATAATTCCCAAAATAACTATTTCTTCTAAACGTGATATCTGCTGAGCCAAATCTTTATAAGCAACTCTAAATTGCCATCCCACAAACCCAAGAGCTGATGCACGTATTAAACTTCCTAAAAATGTTATTATGATATAATCCTTTAGATTGAATCGTATAAATCCACATAAAGTGCTTATGACCACGCTGGGGATAATAGGCAGTGCTCTTAAACTAAAGAGAAGCATGTCATCACTTTTGCTTTCAGCAAATTTTTTGTTTGTTTTTTCTACAGCTTCCCAGCTTAGGCCTAAGTATTTTCCCCACTTTAAAATGAAGGGTTTGCCTAAGTAATATTCTATACTATACAAAAATAGAGATCCCAATGTTAATCCAAGCGAGGCAGGAATAGATACATACAATAAAAGTTTTATTAATCCCTCCAAGTTCAAAGGACTTGTCTCCATTATGAAAAAGCTGCTACCAATAATTACTATGGTGGAGGGTATTAGTGCAATAATCTCTTCTAAGAAACTTCCTAAAAAGACTCCTAAACTACCATAATCTAAAAAAAAAGTTATATAATGAAACAATAATTTCATTTAGCATTAAATCACATGTTTTATCTATTTATCTAATTTTAAGTTATAATTGATTTTATTAGCTTAATTTTCTATTCTTCAATTTTAATATAAATACCATGTTTATCAAGGTCTATTTCTTGAATATGTCCTTTAATGCTTTTTTTTTGGTTTAATATGTCGGTCATATGGATATTATTTCCATCTATTTTTATAAAAAGAATGTCTTCCATTAATAAAGAGCCATCTGAGGAATATGCTGTTGATTCACACATTTTATCACCGATTGTCTGGTTTGTAATTTCTATTTAAATAATCTTTTTATCATTATTTTTTTAAAATTTGCTCAATAGGTTATCATAATTTTCGTGATAATAATCACTATAATACTCTTAGTTTATTATTTTTAGTGAAAAATATCACAATATAACAATATGATTATTGTATTACAGAATAATGGTTTAATAAGGCCACATTTCCATAATTGTTCGTAATAATTTGTCACAAAAGCCAAATATGCGAACTAATTAGTATATTTATATATTATGTGGAACAAATACATATATGCATGTCAATAAACGAAAAAGGAGGTGAGAATATAAGAAAAGATATGCAAAAACCATTAATTGTCATTACGCTCACTTTATTATTCGCATTATTAATCTCTGGAACAGCTGTAGCGGCTGATCCAAACGAAGGAACTTTTAATGAATTAAATAGTGAAGATGTTGTTGATTCGCAAAGCATGGGATCAAATAGTAGTAATTTGACTAATGATTCCATTGCTTTAAGTTCCTTAAATAGTACTGAAAAAACATTTTCCAATGTTAGCAATAATTCTACTTCTAAAAATATAATTTCTGGAGTAGTTTTGGATTGTATAACATATGAACCGTTTCCAAATGCTAAAATCACAGTTAAAACGGTTAATGGTGTTAAAGTAGCTGAAACAACCACCAATGAAAATGGATTTTATTCTGTACAATTTAACAGCAATGAGACTATTTTCTATGCAACGGCAAGCTCAATTGGCCACACATCTCCTACTAAGGACATAAATGTATTAATAAATCCCAATGATAAAATTTATTATGGGACTCTTAACTTCACTTTAGGACAGCCAGTAATAACCATTTCTGGTCCAGATGAAGTTTTTATAAATGAACCTTTTACTCTGGGGTTGACTTTTGATAATACCGGCTCTAGTCCAGGTTTTGGTCCTATGGTGCAACTGTTTTTACCTCAAGGGGTGACATTTAATACAGCTACTTTCTTAGGTTCTGGTGTAACTGTAACAGATATGGGAATATTCCCGGTATCTGGTCAATTATACGATTCTGTAATACGCCAAACTGTAAACGGTCCAGTAGGATATCGATTAATAGTTTTAGAATATCCTTTAGGAAGTTTTACTCCAGATCAGACCCCAGTAACTATAAATGCAGCATTAAGCATGGGCAATGTTCTAATTGGAACTCCTTTATCTATATATGCTCAACCTTGGTTCCGTTTGGGTAACACTCCTATAGACGATCCATCTACTGACCCTCCAATAAATGGTACTAGGATGCAGCATGAAGTAAACCCTATAGTCATGAAATTGACTAAAAGAGCCATTATTAATGAGGATGAAACTGCAACCGGGCCAAACTACCCCGTAAGGTATGAACTGTATCTGGACATAGCCAATGGCACCACAGTAACAAATATAAATGTTAGTGACATTTTATCTGGTAATTTACAATATCTTAATCTGATTAATGCAGATGGAGGATCTGTAATTCAACAGCCTTCTACTTCAAGTCCAGGAGGAAGTTTAATAATAAACTTTGCTTCTATAACTGGATTTTTAGGAGGTCCAGAGAAAACTATTTCATACACAGTGTATGCTCCAGAATTTAACAGCACTTTTGACCCGATTTTAGACCCACTTACAGGTTACAATCCTGATGGTGGAATTAGAAACGCTTTCAACAATGCAACTGCCAATGGGACTTACTTGGGAAATACTATAATTTCTGATGGCCCGGATTCTGATTATTTAATCAGGCTTCTTTCATTGGCCACACAAAAAGGAGTTATTCTACAAAATGACCCTCAAGGAAATGGATACAGTCCGGGAGACTCATTAGAGTACACTATAGACTTCCAAGTTTCAGATTACTTTGCTTTTAACAACATAGTTATCACGGATTTAATTGGTGATGGTCAAACCTTCAATAATTCATTCATACCTCATTTACAAATTGTGGAAAATGGGACTGTGATAAATATTGACTTTGACCCGGCTTATTACAGCGTGACTCATAATTCTCTTACCGGTGAGACTACAGTAATATTCAATATTTCCGGTCAACTTTTAGAATATGGGCTCACAAATCCCGGAATTGATGAAATTCTTAGGGGTGGATTGTACGATGATAGGTTTAATAATAGAGGTGCAACTACAGGTTACATTAAATTCCGAACCATAATAGACACGGAGTATGAGGGTCCGGTACCGGTAGGATCAGATCATTACGTTGGTATGGGAGACCATACAACTAATGCTGTAACAATAAATGCTAACTTGCTGAATAATGATGCGCCTGTATCTGAAAGTAGTGGAACATCAGTCGTCATGTCTGGACCGTCTATATACAAGACTATCTATGCTATTGATGGAAACACAGGATTTACTGATGTGAAAGTCAAACCGGGGATGACTGTAACTTATTCCTTGCTAGCTGATATTTTAATATCAACAACTGAAGATTTACACATCATAGATTACCTACCTATTCCATTTCTAAATGCTAATGAAGTCACAACTCAGATTGCCCAAGGCGATGGTGTACCTGCAGCAGGTCAATGGAGACTTGCAAGTGATGACACTCTATCTGCTTTCTTAGGATCTGGAATTCCCCTATTAATTGTCAACAGCTCAGAAAATTCACTAACATTTGATTACGGAAATTTCAATGATTTACTCAGTCAACCAAGAAGAATCCACATCCTATTCACAGTCACTGCTACCAATGAGCCATTTGCAGATTCACTAACTTTGGCTAATATGATGACTCAATTGACTGAAAATACATTTGGTCAACAAACCGAGTTATCTGGTGTGGTTAATATATTGACCCAAGAACCTTATCTGGTTATAACCAAAGGGATTAATTCAACTAGTGGGTCGGGTACTATAAGTCCATCACCTAGCACTTTACCTGTAGATGGAAATCTCGTAGGGGCTGATGCTGGAGATGTGGTAACTTATGTAATAACAGTGGAAAATCAGGGTAGTGCAGAAGCATATAATGTTACTATTGCTGAAAATACTCCAGCTGGTTTAACTAATTTCATTTTACAAAGTGTAAAAAATGGATTAGGAACAAATCTGGCTTACGTTGGTGATATTTTTTCTGGAGGAATGCAGCTAACAGACCCTCTTCTTCCAAATGATGGAACTAAAGGACCTCCTTATTCCACAGATACAGTTATAATCACTTATATCTGCACAATTGCCAATAACGTCTATCCAAGACAATTGATTAACAACCAAGCTAATATAACTCATTATGCATCTACACCGGGTGGACCTAATTTTGTTCAGGACCCTAACTTGTATATGGATAATGCAACAGTCACTATAGCTGACCCTACCATTGTAAAAGCCCTGATAAGTTCTTCAGATCCACTAACTCTGAATAACAACCTCACCATTGGTGAAGTGGCAACTTTCCTGTTGAACATAACCTTACCTGAAGGACAGGTCACTGACCTGAATATAACTGATATTCTACCTAATGGATTTGCGTTTGTTCCTGGAAGTATTGTAGTCGATTCTAGTGGATTTAATGGAACTTTAGGAACTCTAAGCTCTAGCTACAATGCGGGGACTAGAATACTGACGATCATATTTAATGGAGTCACTACAGTAAATCCTGACAATACACCGTTAAATAATTCGTTTTACGTATTTTTCAATGCAACTGTTCTGAATACCACAGCTAATAATCGTGGAAACTTAAAAACCAATAATGCTAGCATGAACTGGCTTAATAACACGGGTTCTCCAATAACTTCCAACAATGTTAATATGAGAATTGTGGAACCTAATGTTACTATAACCAAAACTTTCAGCCCAAATCCTACTGATGCAGGAGACACAGTTACTGTAACATTAACTGTAAGAAATACAGGCAGTAATCTTTCCTATGCACATGATGTAGTAATAAATGATCCATTAGATAGTAATGTGTTTGATTTAAGTACTGTAACACAAGGAATAACTCCTGCAGGATTCACCTATGGTTTCACATCTCCAAATGTGATTTATACTGGGGGTTCAATTGCTAGTGGTGCTACTATTACCTTCACATTTACAGTTAAGGTTAGACCTGACATTAGTCCTAGTGGGATATATCCCAACACAGCTTATGTGAATTCCACTTCTATAAATGGAACAGATCCTAATGAGAGGAATTACACAACTTCGAACAGCACTAATCTACGAATTACTTCTCCAACCATAGACAAAGTATTGGAAAGTTCTTCTGAGCCTACTACGTTGGGTAATAATTTAACTATTGGTGAAGTTGGAACTTTCAGGTTTGATATAAGATTACCTGATGGGCAGACTACGAATCTACGAGTAATTGATGTATTGCCGATTGGATTTAGTTATGTTGAAAATAGTGTTGTTTTAAATACAACTGGATTTAGTGGTACATTAGGAAGTCCAATGTCTGTAAATTATGATGCTGTAACTAGAACCATAACCATTACTTTCATAGGAATCACTACTGTACCAGATGATCCAGATCCAAACAATAACAATTTCACCATAAAATTCAATACTACAGTACTCAATGATCCAGTGAATTCATGGCTTAACCCTTCCAAGACTAACAATGTAAATTTGACTTGGGATGAAAATCCTGGCAGTCCAATTTCGGATAGTGTTGGCCTAAATATCGTTGAACCAAATTTGGTAATAACCAAAACATTAAATTCATACGTTGTTGATGCTGGAGACAACATTATTGTAACACTAAATGTGTTAAACAATGGAAACTCAACTGCATTTGACGTTAATTTAAAAGATATCTTAGATGGTAACTTATTTGATTTGACAGCGGTAAGTGAAGGAATTACTCCATCCGGCTTTACATATGGTTACAATCAACCTACAGGTACAGTAACATACACTGGAGGATCCATAACAAATGGCACTAGTATTGATTTCACATTCAATGTAAATGTGCTATCAAATCTACACCCAGGTTCAAGTTATGAGAATACTGCTAATGTAACATCCTACTCTCTACCAACTACTACAATGCCGCATGATGATAGACGTGAATACACGGATAACAGCACAGTTAACATAAATACTGTACAAGCAGCAGTGGTTAAACAATTGGAAAGTTCTTCTGAGCCTACTACGTTAGGTAATAATTTAACTATTGGTGAAGTTGGAACTTTCAAGTTTGATATTACATTGCCAGAAGGATTACTAACAAACGTTACAATGGTAGATATTTTACCAAATGGCTTTGTTTTTGTCCCTGGAAGTGTTTCTGTTGATACTACTGGATTCAATGGAACTTTAGGTTCTCCAATAAACATTAGCTATGACGTGGGAACTAGAACACTTACAGTTACATTTAGTGGTGTGACTATAGTTAATCCAGACAATGACCCTTTGAACAATAAATTTGCTTTAAGGTTCAATGCAACTG
>JAUXXK010000002.1 GCA_030681145.1 Methanobacteriaceae archaeon
TAATGAAGTGACAAAGTCAATAAAATAATATAAAAATTATTTAAGGAGATAGTAATTTATGGAATAATTTGATTTTAAACTGTATTTTATTCCAGAAAATTAATTTTATGCCCTAATTTAAGGTTTTGTGCTTTTTCATAAACTTTCCAAGCAGTAGTTATATCTTGAACAGCCAGTCCTGTTGAATCAAAAATGGTTATTTCATCATTAGATGTTCGGCCGGGATTTTTACCGATTATAACATCTCCCAATTTCCCACTTATATCTTTTTTTTGTATAATGCCATCTGATAAAGGGATATTAATTTCTCCGCTATGGCTGGCCTGTTCCCAACAATCAATAAATATTTTAGATTTTAATAATAAAGAACTATCTATTTCCTGTTTTCCAGGAGCATCAGCACCCATAGCATTTATATGAGTCCCTGAACTTATCCATTCACTTTTAATAACTGGTTTATTTGCTGGGGTGACTGTTACAACCACATCCATATTTTCAACAGCTTTTTGGGGTGAATCAACAGCTTTCACAGATATTCCGTATTTTTCGGAAACTTTTTTTGCAAAATTTTCTCTGGAAGAACAGGTTCTACAATATACCAAAACTTTTTCGATATCCATTACTTCATTTATGGCCATAAGCTGAGCATATGCTTGCTTCCCAGCCCCCACTATTCCGAGTGTTTCAGAATCTTTTCGAGCCAGAAATTTAGTTCCAACACCTCCCGCTGCACCGGTTCTCATATTAGTAATCCAGGTACCATCCATAATTGCCAGAGGAAAACCAGTTGCAGGATCTATTAGTTCTATTATCCCCATTACGGTAGGAAGGGCATGTTTTTGGGGATTATTTGGATGCACATTTACACACTTTACTCCAGCTTTTTCCATATTTTGCAGATAACATGGCATTATCCGTAAATCACCACTAAATTTTTGAAAGAATAGATACTCTTTTGGAGGCATCTGGACTTTTTCACCGGCTTGTTCGCTATAAGCCGTTTGAACTGAATCAATTACTTCTTTCATCTCTATCAATTCTTTAATTTCACTTTGATTAAGAATTATGGTTTCATTCATTTTTTGCACCGATGATGATTTCGATATGGGCCTTTAATATCAAAAATTTTATTATATTAATCAATCGTTCTGTTTTTTATATATAGCATATAATTTAAAATTTCCTATTTTTCATAATCATCCGCACAGAATTTATCATTATTAATTAAATAAAACTATTTTTAATCTTTAATTCAATATCATATCATAAATGGGACGTTAGAACGATAATTGTCATATTCTGGATGTTCTTTTTTAACTTCAATTTCTTCTTTGCGACACACAGTTACATATTTGTAAATGAGTATTGGTGCGAAAATTAAAGTTAGAGGGGTGGGCCACCCAAAAAACCAGCCTAATATTATTAAAATGAATCCTAAATACTGGGGGTGGCGACTGTAATTATATATTCCACTGGTAACTAATCCTTCTTTTTTAGTATTTCGGTAAAGAGTAACCCAACCTAGAATAATTAAAGTCATTCCCATTATAATCATCACAGAACCATAAACCATTGCCATATCCAGACCAAGACCTACACCCATAAATGAAATATATAACACATTGGGCGGTAGCTGTGTTCCGGGCACAAAAAAATATTTTGATGCCAGCAAAATGGTTAATGGAATTCCATACATCTCAACAAAAAGAGAAACAAAGAATGCGACCACTAAACTGTATTCAACCCACGCTGCTTTTCTTCTATATGAAAGTGGAATTAAAAAGACTAAAAATAGGATAATAAAAAATAATACTACGGCCCACTGACGTGTAACCACTTCTGTGATCACATTGCTGGATAAATATGCATAAAAGTGGATATAAAAATCCTGAAAGAAAAAAAGAGGTATCAAAAAGAATATAATGATAAATATTCTAAAATAAAGGTTTTTTCTCGGTTTCATAAATATTCGTCCTTTATTAGTTCATAAAATGTATATCCATTAATTTTTAACATTTACTTAAATTATTATATATTTAATTAATATATTATACTATGAGTTAATTAACCATATCTCAGAACTACAAAATTAATACTATAAATTATCAATAGATTAATAATTTAATTATATTGGACTGGTTTAATTATTCTTCATAAATTAAGGATTAAAACTGTATAAATTATTTAAAAATGGAATATAGGTATTTTTTTGCTAATAATCAATTTAATATAATAGGGTGTTATTATGAACCTTCTGGAAAAATCTAAGGCAATTAAAAATCACGAAATCACAGCTCTGGATAATCTGGAGAAATTTAATCAGATTATCACGAGTAAAAATCCGGATATCAACGCATTTTTAGAAATAAATCAAGAAAAAGCTCTTGCAAGGGCTAAAGAAATAGATAATCGGATTAAAAATGGGGAAAAGGTAGGAAAGCTCGCGGGGATGGTTATTGGAATAAAAAGTAATATAAATGTAGAGGATTTTACAATTTCTGCTGCTTCAAGAACTTTAGAAAATTATCTTGGTAGTTATGACGCTACTGTAATTGAGCGGATAAAAAAAGAGGATGGCATAATAATTGGAATGACTAATATGGATGAATTTGCTGCGGGAAGTTCCACAGAAACATCATATTATGGTCCTACAAATAATCCTGCAGCATTAGGACACATACCTGGAGGATCAAGTGGGGGGAGCGCAGCAGCTATCGCTGCTAGGATGTGTGATCTTACTTTAGGTTCAGATACGGGAGGATCTATTCGTAATCCTGCATCACACTGTGGAGTAATTGGGTTTAAACCAACTTATGGTGTAGTTTCTCGACAGGGATTATTGGATTTATCCATGAGTTTGGACCAAATAGGGCCTTTTGCAAAGGATACTACTGGAATTGCAATGATGCTTGATACAATAGCCGGACCTGATAAGAATGAATGTACTTCTATTGATTGGA
>JAUXXK010000003.1 GCA_030681145.1 Methanobacteriaceae archaeon
AAAAAATAATAATGGGGCCTGGAGACGATGCAGGAGTTGTTGAAATAACTGATGAACTGGCTCTTACAGTTGGAATAGAAAGTCATAACCATCCTTCAGCTATTGAACCATATGGGGGCGCAGGAACGGGAATAGGGGGCATTTTACGGGATATAATATCTATGGGTGCCATGCCTATAGCACTTCTCGATTCTCTACATTTTGGTCCTCTTGAAGATCAAAAATCATGTTATCTATTTGAACATGTTGTAAAAGGGATTTCAGATTATGGTAATAGGGTAGGAATACCCACAGTAGGTGGTGAAGTAGAGTTTGATGAAAATTTCCGATCAAACCCTCTGGTAAATGTTATGTGTGCGGGCATTGTACCGAAAAAAGATTTGGTGAAAGGAATAGCACCTAATGTAGGGGATGTTTTCATTTTAATGGGTGGTAGGACTGGTCGTGATGGTATTCATGGAGTAACATTTGCTTCAGAAGAACTCACCACCTCTTCTGAAATAGAAGACAGACCTGCAGTACAGATCGGAGATCCATTTACAAAAAAAATGGTCTTAGAAGCAAGTCTAGAAATCATGGAAAAAATTAATGTTTCTGGAGTTAAGGACCTTGGTGGGGGAGGCATTACTTGTTGTATCAGTGAACTCGCAGATAAATGTGAAAATGGAGCTCTAGTAAATCTTAATGAAATACCATTAAGAGAAATAGGAATGACTCCTTATGAAATAATGCTTTCAGAATCCCAGGAGAGGATGGTGTTTGTAGTAAAACCTTCAGATATTGGTGGGGTATTGAAAATATGTGAAAAATATGAACTTTCTGCAGCAGTAATTGGAGAAGTCACCGATAATAAATTAATGGTGGTAGAAGAAGAAGGTACTATAATAGCACATCTTCCCACAAAAATTCTTGCAGATCCACCTACCGTGGAAAGAAAAGCGCTTGAACCAGAAAAAAATAAAGAATACTTGGAAGTTAAACATATATCCGCTGAAAAAGCTCTGTTAAAGATTCTTTCTTCTCAAAATATGGCCAGTAAAAAATGGGTTTACCGCCAGTATGATCATGAAGTTCAAGTTAGAACCATGGTTAAACCAGGAGACGATGCTGCGGTTTTAAAAGTTGAT
>JAUXXK010000009.1 GCA_030681145.1 Methanobacteriaceae archaeon
TTAAATATTTTTATGACAGAGATGTTGAAAGGGCTGAAAATTTAGCCTCTCAACTAGAAGGCACGGCAGTTTTAAAAATAGAAGATATGCTGGAGCATGTGGATATGGTTATTGAAGCAGCTGCCCCTATGGCAGTTGCTGAAGTAGTTCCTAAGATAATTAAAAAAGGAAAAAATGTAATAATAATGAGTATCGGAGCCTTAATGGATGAAGATGTGAAAAAAAATCTGGAAAATCTGGCTACAGAAAATAATGTTAAAATATATGCTCCATCTGGTGCCATCGTTGGATTGGATGGAATCAAAGCAGCTTCCATTGGAACCATAAGAAAAGCTACTTTAACCACCAGGAAGCCTCCGAAATCTTTAGGAATTGAAATATCTGAAAAAAAAACATTATATAAAGGTCGGGCATCAGAAGCAGTAAAAAAGTTTCCAGTTAATATAAATGTTGCAGCAGCACTTAGTATTGCTTGTGAAATGGATGTAGAAGTGGAAATTATTGCTGACCCTGAAGTTGACCGCAATGTGCATGAAGTTCTGGTTGAAGGGGACTTTGGAGAATTCAGAACCACCACCAAAAATGTTAGGTGTGCAGTAAATCCTAAAACCAGCGTTTTAGCTGCTTATTCTGCTATTAAACTGCTTAAAAGTTTGAATGAAAATTTCATTGTAGGCACTTAAAATAATTTTTCATTATTATTTATTAAAAAAACTTTAAATTAGTAAAAATTAGAAAATCCATAAAAGTCTTGGTTGTTGTTTTATGAAGGAATGTGAAATATTTTCCCAGCTGAAAGTTCCATGTGGTTCCAAAATATTACTAAGGCTTGATGGGCGCGGGTTTTATAAACTTTCACAACAGATAGGCTTAAAAAAACCATATGATTCTGGTTTTGTGCAGGCTATGGTAAATACAGGAATAGAACTTTTCCAAGAATTTAGCCCCTCTTTTATCTACACTTTTTCGGATGAATTTAATATATTATTATCTGACATTCCTTTTTCAGGGAGAATAGAAAAGTTAAATTCAGTTTTTGCTAGCTTCACGGCCAATTCATTTTTTTCTAATATACTTAAATCTACCATAATGGAAAAAAAGAGCTATAATAATAAAGGCCAAGTGAAAAATATTTTACAATTTCTTAAAACTATATCCTTTGATTGTAGGGTTATTCCATTATCTGTAAAAATGGTTCCAGATTATTTTAAAGGTAGACAGGATGAAGCATGGCGTAATTGCCTTAATGGTTATGCTTATTGGACTCTCAGAAAGAAAATGGATAAAAAAAAGGCTATTAATGTTCTCAGTGGACTTAAATCCAATCAAATTCATGATTTGCTTTTTGAAGAAGATATAATAATGGGTGAAATACCAGCTTGGCAGAGAAGAGGTATTGGAATATATAAAATTGATGAAAAAGTAAATGTATATAATCCCGTTATGCAAAAAACGGTTAAATCATCCCGCAAACGAATTTTCAGTGATTGCAATCTTTCCCGTTTTGAGGTTGATTTTTTTCAAAAAATAATTAATGATTAGTTTATAAAAATCATATTACTATTAAAACGATATTTTATACATATAGTGATTAAAAAGGATGCAATAATGAGCAAACTGGATAATTTTATCAGCTATCTACTAGGAAATGATAAACAGAAATATGATAAG
>JAUXXK010000012.1 GCA_030681145.1 Methanobacteriaceae archaeon
AAATAATATTTATGATCAACTATGAACTTATGTTCTAATTCTGGCTTAAATTTAACAATCTTTAGGTTAATATCAACCTTGTAATCTTCCATATTCTCAACTTCAAAGTAAGAAAGAGGATTATTGAATACATTCTGTCCAAATAATTTTTTTTGGGTATTAATTTTAATATTTATCAAATTATGGATAGAATAATTTTTAACTATATTGGTTCCATTCATATTTACCACTATAAATAATCATTTATTTTATGGAATATTTCATCAAAATTCTGCTTTCCAGATATTGAAACTTCGTAAAAATTTATATTTTCAGATATATTTTTTTTAAGAGCGTTAAAATACATATCCCAGTGTTTTGAAAGATTTTTTTCAGGGAATAAGTAAGAATAAATCGCCATATATTGATTAAAATAAGTAAATTCTAACATTTGATTATAATAAATCTTTTTTAAGGCGATTTCTCTATCTATCTCATTGACAATGATTTTTTTTTCTTTATCTACATTGGGCTGTAATATAAACACATTTTGTAAATTTGATTTGGGTATGACTTCAGTAATCCGAAATGGGTTAATTTTGGTAAAAAATTTTGCATATCCATTACTAATCTTATAAAGTAAATTTTTAAGAGATATTGAAACCTTTTCTTTTGTCTTTAATTTTTTCAGGATAATATCTGCTAGATTATAAGTAAAAAGACTTAATGAAGTTGGAAAACTAAAAATTTCGTCTTGATTTACAATTAAATAATTGTCACCCAAAAAACCATAACCTTGATTTAAAGATTCCAAAGCAATTGAAGTTTTTCCTCCACCACCTCGCGCTGAAAAAATAGTGCATGACTCCTTTTTACTTATTCCCGATGCATGTATTATAGGATTATCCTTTTGTAAAAGTTTTAAATGTATTAAAAAGTCTATTACATGTCCTGTAATGAAAATTCGGCCGTAAGTATTGAAGTCAATATTTACTATTGTTGTTTTATCTTCGATTCCAAGAATTTCAAAGCTCCAATTAGCTCCCTTATAAGATTCATTTGCAACATATAAATAATCGGAACCTATATAGTACTTACCGTATCCAACAACATATTTACCTTCAGTTTTAGGAGTAAATTTTCCCAAATTAAATATTAAATCTAAATCTGAAAGTTTATCTGGTGTTTTAAAGTTTTCATAGTGTTTATATAAAGTATCAAAGATTTTAAATTTGTTTTTTTCGTTAATTACAAAATTAATTTTATTTTGTATTGAAAAAAATTGTTTATTGTCATTCAAAATAATCATTCAACCTATAATTAGTTATAATTTGATAATTGTTGCTTTAAAAATTCAATCAAATCATTATTAGTATCTTTTCGTGATTCTGAAATATGAACTTGCTTATTTTTAAGCTCTTTAAGAAATTTGATGATGTCTTTTTCATTTTTGGCTACTCTGATGATGGAATATTCTTCAAGGTGATTTGATAGTTCTAGTTGAT
>JAUXXK010000019.1 GCA_030681145.1 Methanobacteriaceae archaeon
CGGCTTAAAATATTATAATTACTTCAAGATGGTGAGCTGTGTATTTTTGAAATAATTTCAATCCTTTAAAACCCTAATCTACCATTTTAATCGCTTAAATGTATTAAAAAAGGAAGATTATATCCCAGGTCGTAAAGAAGAGTATTGATTTATTACCTCTAACCACTAACCGATTAATAGAACTAATAATGATTTAACAAATTTAATAGTTAAAATTCTTTAATTAATTGAAAAATTTCATTTAACCTCATTTATTCATAATAAAGAATTCTGGAGAATTAAAATGGGAAAAGAAAAAATTGCATTGTGTCCTTGTAATGGAATGAGTCCTTATGGCCTTATTGCTCGTGCTGCATGTTCTGACACTGTAGAAGAAACTAAAAATATCATATCCATTTGTATAACTGCTACTTCAGCGGATAAAGAAGGTTTTAAAGATATTATAAAAAAATATCCCATATTTACTGTAAATGGATGCGAACACTCATGTGCTGATAAAATACTAGAAAATAAGGGTGTAAAAGTGTTTAAAAGCATAAATGTTATGGAACCAATTCAAGACAAAAAATTAAATCCAGGTAGTGTTGCCAGATTAGGAAAATCTGGTGAAAAATGCGTTTTAGAAATAAAAAATAAGATTAAAGAGATCATATAGTCATTTTAAACCCCAGCGTAGATTTCTCCTTCAAAATCCAAAAAAAAGTTTTTTAATAATATAAGTTAAATAGGATGCCAAATTGATAAAAGTAGCTATTGTAACTGATGGGCCATACGGAGAACGTGCTTATGAAAATATTAAAAAAGAATTTAAAACAGAATTCATAGAACTTTCATCACCGTTTGGTATATTTTGATGATTTAAAAGCCCACACGGACAAATTAAAGAAGATATCAGCAGTAAATATTGTAATAATATATGTTTTGCATCCAGATTAACTCTGAAACTGGTTGAACAGCTGAATAATAAAGATGATCGGATTATTGTTGGTTCATGAGGAGGAAAAGAGTTTAAAAATCAAATAAATCGATTTAAAACTTTTAATGCTCCAGATAATATTTTTGATATAATAGAAAATGTTAATCCCTCATTTGATGAACTTAACAAAATTTGGTCAACCAATCGACAAAATAAACTCTAAAAAAGATAAATTGGCAGATATAGAAGTTATACGCTTTTCTCCTTGTGTGCAACATCATTCGTAGCAGAGGAATTATCCGACCATAATACAGAAAATTTACCTATTAAAAGTGGGGTTAAAAATTCAGCATTATCCCTGGAGAGCTCCTAAAATGAGATTATTTACTGATGATGAATGTAAAAAAGAACTAACCACCTATATGCATAATAATTCCTTTGAAAATGCTTTAAAAAATGCAAAAAAAGAAAATAGTATTATTTTATATTTTTACCAATTGAGTTAATAATCATTTAAGACGAAAATTATAATTAATATTTTTTTATTTTGAAAAATAATTCCATCCCTTCCACAAATATAAT
>JAUXXK010000274.1 GCA_030681145.1 Methanobacteriaceae archaeon
TCTTGGTAAAAGTATAGCTGAAGCTTTGGAGAGAAAATACGTCCGTATAAGTTTAGGTGGTGTTAAGGATGAGTCTGAGATAAGAGGACACCGAAGAACCTATCTTGGAGCATTACCTGGTAGAATCATCAATGGTATGAAAAGAGCTGGTGAAACCAACCCGGTTTTCATAATGGACGAGGTTGATAAATTAATGGCTTCATATAATGGTGATCCGGCCAGTGCCCTTTTAGAAGTACTGGATCCTGAGCAGAATAACACTTTCTCTGACCACTACCTAGAAGTACCATACGATTTATCCGATGTATTCTTCATAGCCACTGCTAACTCCATAAGAGACATACCTGGTCCTTTACAGGACAGAATGGAAATAATAGAAATTGGAAGCTACACTAGCCATGAAAAGTTCCATATAGCTAAAAACCATCTCATAGACTCTGTTCTGGAAGAACATGGGCTTGATGATACTCAACTCCAAATTGATGATGAGGCCTTAAATACCATCATTGAAAAATACACCAGAGAAGCTGGAGTAAGAGGCCTTAAACGGCAGTTATCTGCAGTTGCCAGAGTGGCCAGTGAAAAAGTAGTCATGGGAACTGTTGATTTGCCGTACTTGGTTAAAAAAGACATGCTCTATGATGTACTGGGTCATGAAAAGACTCAATTCCATCTAGCCGGTAAAACTAATCCTCCAGGAGTAGTTACTGGGTTAGCCTGGACACCAGTAGGTGGAGATATACTCTTCATTGAAGGGGCATTTATGCCAGGAACTGGTAAATTAACCCTTACTGGACAGTTAGGTGATGTGATGAAGGAATCTGCTAAGATTTCCCAGAGTCTCATCCGTTCCAGAATGGCACTAAACCTTAAGAGCGCTGAATTTGATAAAAAAGATCTTCATATCCACGTTCCTTCTGGTGCTATTCCAAAAGATGGACCATCTGCAGGTGTGGCCTTATTAACCACCATAGCCTCCCTAGTTACAGGCCATGAAGTTGATCCTAAATTGGCCATGACTGGAGAAATCTCTCTAAGAGGAGCAGTTCTACCTGTGGGCGGAATAAAAGAAAAAATTCTGGCTGCTCATCGTGCGGGTATCAAACGCATTATCCTCCCTAATGATAATGAAAAAGACCTGGATGATGTCCCAGAAGATGTAAAATCCGAAATAGAATTCATCATGGTGGAAACGGTGGAAGATGTCATAAAAGAAACCATTGGCATAGAACTACCTAAACCACTGATGCTGGATATCGGGGCCGGTTCCATCACTGGAGGGGCCGGTGCTTAAATAAAGTTCAGATTATAATCTGAACTATTTTTTTATTTTTTTAGGATTTTTTTTAAATTTGCTTTTTTTTTAATAGAATATTTACTGATTTTTTGGGTTTAGTTTATTTTAAATAGTATATTTACTGATTTTTAAAGTTTTTTTATTTTAGAAAGGATATTTATTTTATTTAATAAAAATAAAAAAAGGAGATTGTATTTAGAAAAAGATATATAGGTTCCCGGCCATGTATTGTCTAATCACGGCCATGGTTAAAGGCAGTATCTTAACAGGATTGCGGGTAGCATCGCTCATAGCACTCATCACTGCTTCAACTGAATCACCACGGGTATTGCCTCTATCTTGATCGTCTCTTAACCACTCAATAGAACTAACATTTTCCATTACTTGTCCATTGGCGGTTATAGGGCCTATGGCATTTATCATATCATCAAGTGCAGTTGGAGTAACTACCACCACTATATCTGTTTTTCGATTAGTATTGTATTCAACAATCTCTTTTGCAATTTGGGCACTATTTGCAGTATCATTTTCCCAGAATGAATCATGTAAAAGGAGTTTTCCCTGTCCTAAGCTTTGTAGATATGCTGGGACCTCTGCTGTAGGATGTGTCATTCCTCCGGGATAAATGGTGGTCTTATTAACTATCCTACCATTGCTAGTTGAAATGATAAAGGCCATATCCACTCCCCCAAGCCCAGGACGTTTTTCACTGGGATCAATTCCAAGAAGAAGGATCTCGTGATCTCCCATAGCATAAGTAACAAAGAAAAATACTGGAATTACAATCAAAGCCAGTATGAATAATGTGATTATCTTTTTACTCATAATTAACCTCCATAATTCCTTTTATGATAATTATTCAGAAATTATTTATTCTAATATTTTTTTAATCACTTATAATATTAACTATAATCATAATAAATTTGCCTATTTAGGCAAACAACACTTTTAGCACTGTTTTTTAAAAATTTAAGTAATCCATTTATATTGAGGAAATAAAATTTAATATGATTAATTTGAAAAAATAAAATATTCATATCCGTTTTTTATATTTTTGTTCTTTGAAAATGATTTTAAATTCGGTACCATTATTTCTATTCATTTTCAACTCGCCGTCTAACTGTTCGATAAGACTTTTTACAAGTTGAAGGCCTAAATTTTGAGGATTTTGAGGATCGATATCTTCAGGTAGCCCTATTCCATCATCAGCGACGGTTAGTTCGATTTTTCCCGGTAATGATTTGAGTTTGAGAGTTATGGTCCCTTCCGGTTTTTTAAAGGCGTATTTAATACTGTTAGTCAATAATTCATTGATTATTAATCCTAGGGGGATTGCTGTATCAGTGTTTAAATTAATATCTTCAATGTGTAGTTTTATTTTTATGGTATCTTTGGTGATTCCATAAGTGTATAATATGCTGTATACCAATTTTTCCAAGTATTCATTGAAATTAATATCAGTTAAACTTGGTGAATCATAAAGTTTCTCGTGAACCATAGCCATTGTTTTCACGCGACCTTCAGTTTCTCTCAGCATATCTATTACATCTTCTTCATTAGTAGAGATTTCTTGTAAATGCAGTAAACTAGAAATAATTTGGAGATTGTTCTTTACCCTATGATGAATTTCATTTAACATAATTTCTTTTTCTTCTAGAGATTTATTGATTTGTTCTTCAGCCCTTTTTCTTTCGATAGAATATCTAATAGAACGACTTAAAAAACTACTTTCCAAATCTTTTTTCAACAAATAATCCTGTGCACCATCTTGAAGTGCTTTCAAAGCAACAGATTCATCAGAAAGGCCAGTTAAAATAATTATTGGAAATTTTGGATATTTATCTTGTACTCTAAAGAATGTATCAATACCATCACTATCTGGTAATCCTAAATCGAGCAATATGATATCAAAAGAGTTATTATATGGTGTTTCTAATCCATCTTTTAATGTTTCTACGTGTGTTAATTTGAATGGTACACCTGATTCTTCAAGCATTTCTTCTATTAATCCGGCATCTCCATGGTTATCTTCGAAGAGTAAAGTTCTTAACTTATTATCCATGATTTAACCTTTTAATTTCATAATTGATTCTTAGATGGTAATTTCACTACTTCTAGCCAAAAGTCTTCAATAGTTCTTATAACCTTTATGAATTGCTCAAAATCTACGGGTTTAGTAATATATGAGTTAGCATGTAAATCATACATTTTAATAATGTCTTTTTCTGCACTAGAGGATGTTAAAATTACTACAGGTATTCTTTTTAAATTATCATCCGATTTAATTTCTTCTAGAACTTCACGTCCGTCTTTTTTTGGAAGATTTAAGTCTAAAAGAATCATGTCTGGACGTGGAACATCTTTAAATTTACCTTCTTTATGCAGGAATTGGAGTGCTTCTTCTCCATCTTCGGCAACATGAAGAATGTTTTTCATTTTAGACTCTTCAAAAACCTCCTCAACAAGCCCTACATCACCTTCATTATCTTCTACTAGAAGAATTTCTATAGGTTTTCCAATATTTATACTCATATTAAACCTCCTTTAATAGCGTGAAATAAAAAATTGATCCTTTACCCACTTCAGATTCTACCCATATTTTCCCACCATGTCTCTCAATAATTTTTTTACAAATACTAAGGCCAATGCCGGTTCCTGGATATTCTCTCCGTTTATGCAGTCTTTTAAATACCTCAAATATTCTTTCTGAATGGGAGGGGTCAATTCCAATACCATTATCCTTAACTGAAAATAACCATTTATTACCTTCTTTTTTAGCCGAAACATGTACTTCTGGTGGATTATCACTATGAAATTTAATTGAATTCATAATGAGGTTCTGGAAAACTTGAGAAAGTTGACTAGAATCTGCCATGACTTTGGGTAAAGGATCATTAGTTATTAATGCTTTATTTTCTTTGATTAGAACATCTAAATTAGATAAAATATCATTTAAGATTAATTCGGTGTCCACAAGTTGAAATTCTTGGGCCTGGGAAGTTATTCTGGAATAGACTAATAAATCATTTATTAATTGCTGCATTCTATTTGCGCCTTCAACTGCGAATTTAATATACTTATCTGCCTTTGAATCTAGTTTACCATCATATTTTTTCTGTAAAAGTTGCATATAACTACTAATCATTCTTAAAGGTTCCTGTAAATCATGAGAAGAAACATAGGCAAATTGTCCTAGTTCCTTGTTGGAACGGTTTAAATTCTCAACCAAATTCTCAAGCTCTTTGTTTTGGTTATTCAATTCCTCTGTACGATGTTTCACTATCTCTTCTAAGTGTTTACTGTATTCAAGTAGCTCAACCTCAGCATTTGAACGTTCAACATCAATTTTATTCAATTTATTTGCAAACCAATAAAAAAGTATAGTGTAAACTACCATAATAGATAAAACTAAAAGTGAAATTCCAAACGCCGTGTCATATAATCCGGCACTTTGACCTAAAATTCGAATTAACCCTATACAAATGATAAAAATTATTAGAACAGGAAAAATACGCCGGGTGTAATATGACCCAATTTGATTATCGGTAAATATTGAAATAAATTTCTGATCTGGCTGTGCAAACAAAATACTTAAACTAGCCAATAATAACAATAAAGCAGCATAAATAGCTATTCCAGTGAACCGAGGAAAATAATATAAATGTGATGAACCATAAAGAAATCCCATTAGAGGCAAAGTCATGAAAAAAACAGTAAAAATAGCCATAATTTGCGACCATTTAATACTACTTGGGGTGTTTTTACTTAAAAATAATAGAGAAGGACCAAGGATAAACAAGCCAATAGCCGCTGTTATTGCCATTCTATTAGGGCTGGATGTGTATAAAGCACCAGGAAGTTCTTTAAACAATATTTGATCAATAAATAGATCTATGTTGAATAAATATTCAAATAAGGTTAGAAATCCAATCAAAGTTACTAATATGGCACTAAACTGAGCTATTCTGCGTATATTCTTTGAATTTCTCTTTTTTTGCAATAAATAAAGTGAAAGACCTGTAAAAATTAGACCCACTGCTACATTAGTTTTTATAGTGGAAAACATGGGGCCTGGACTTTTCAGAATTGAAATATTAAAAGCCCAGCCCACGAGAATTATAATACCTGTTATAATTAGTATGATGCTGGATAATTCTGAAAAATCTCTTAACCGTTTAATTAGATTAGAGGTAACCAAAAATTATTCCTCCATGGCTTCAAAAGCATCTCTCCTTAATAGAAAATTTAAAAGCCATTGTGAATATTAATACTATTTTAAGTACTATCCTATTTATTTTTATGGAGTTTAGGATATTACGCTTTTTTTTTTGGGAGGCATTGATTTTATCATTAGTAATCGTTTTTTATATTATCTTGTCTAAATTTGTATATATTGAAGAGGAGTATATGGTATTAAAAAATCAAAAGATAAAATTATTATTAAACATAATATATACCTAAGTAATAAGAAATGTCTGGTGAAAAATAATGGAAAGCGAACAAATAAGAATATTAAAAATTATTTTAATAGTTTCTGTTATAATGGCAGTTATAGGGGCCATTTTTTATCTTATTTATTCATTCAGCTTGTTTTGGCAGAGATTTGCATTTGGTATAACCATCACCTTGTTAAGTATTATTCTAGTATTGGCTCTGGCCACGATTTTATATTTATGGATTCGTAATTTTTTACTAAAAAAAGAATTAAATCAATGTAAAAATCGACTAAGTCAGGTCAATCATGAATTGAATAAATGTGAATCCCGTTTAAAACAGGAAAATCATGAATAAATTGTTTTCGGGATTTGGTGATTATTTTAATATGGTCATTAAAATGTACTAAATATAGTTTCATAATAAAGACGGTTTTTAGATTTCTATTAATAAATTAAATTGATTTTTTAAGTTTCAGATAAATAGATTTGATTTATACTACCCAAAATCCATTGATAATGTGGCCTAGTGTATGGCCAATAATTTAAAACTCTAAAATTAGTTTATATGAACTGCCACACCTATACCAAGCATACTAAATAGACATATTTCGAGGAATTTTATTTAATCTATTTTAATTGGCATGATATTCTCATCTCATTATCTAAAAATTGGATAAAAAAATGAGTTGAATATTTGTGGTAAAAAATAAATTATAACTATCTATGAAGTTCGTTATAGTATCGTATTGTTTACTGTATGGTCGTTATATTAAAAAATTAATTTTAACAAAATTAAAATAATTGAAAAGCGAATAGAATTATTAATATAAAAAAAGCAAGTGAAAAGTTACTATTTATTCTACCTGAATATGGCGGACAAACAAATTTTAATAATACTATGATACTATTAATAATTATGAAACAAAGATATATGCTACTAATAGGATTAATAATGGCAGTATTGGCCATATCTGGTTGCACCTCACCAGAAACGAGTAACAATACGAATAATCAAACAACTACGAATGAAACAACTACAACCAATGATTCAACGCAGGATTCAATAAAATCTGTTGTTGATGGGGACTTAGGTGATGTTAAAAATGTCACAATTAAAGGCGATTTAGTTACAATCACCTATGATCACCTATGATCACCTATGTTTTAGGTTTTGTAAATGACAACGACGATGTAATTTTTAAATCATCAGAGGTGCAATAAAAGTTTTACCAAAATTATTCAATGATAATAACAGGATAAAATCAGTTACTTTAATTCTACTGAAGACGAATTAACCTATTTAATTTTAATAATTTCATATCTTCAAAAATTCTTTACAAAACTTATAAGTTTCTTCAGCTTGTTTAGAGTGATGAACTTCGGGTAAAATATGAAATTGTCGTTCATTTTCAATTAAGTCTGGAATTTTATCCGCGATAAATTCCCATATATTTAATGGAATATTTTTACCTGAAGGGGTTCTATGCCTTTCATGGATGTGTAAACCAAATAAACACTCTTTAGGGATTTTTAATAACTCTGATTCAAAATTTTCTTTGTTGACGGTATATAATTGTTGGATATCTAATATTATTCCTGTTTTTTCTTGTAAATCAGGATAATTGTCTTTGAAATAAGTCCAAAAGCTCCTAATATCTCTACCGTCTTGTATATATTGTTTGGTTCTGTTCTCAATGAATATTTTGACTTCTGAGTCATATTTTTCTTCATATCTTTCATGAATTGTTTTAATGGCTTTTGAAAATGCTAAAACGTTATTTTTACCGTTCTCCGATTGTCCGGGATGAATTTCAATTGAATAAGGTTTTATTTCAAGAAAATCAATGATATTAAAAACATGTTTTATAAAATCATTAACCCAACTGAGATTAAACCAGTTTAATTTACTAATACAGCTGCTTTTAATTCCATTTCTCCTAAAAACTGGGTCTGTATGTAATATATAGTTAATTTTTATCGAATCATTGTTTTTTGTGTATAATTTATCTATATTTCCCTTATTGATCATAGAACATACTTTAAGGCCGGTTTTTTCCTCTTCAGTTTTATTTTTTATAAAATCTGCTGGTATTTCAACTATTTGAAAATCTTCTGTGTTGAATTTTCTATTATATTATTCATTAATTCAAATCGTTTTTCTAATCCGCCCCTTTGTGAGATGGATGTCGTATTTGGATAAGTGAATAATAAATCGCTTTGTTTTTCCATTTTTTCTAATCCAATATTTCGTACACTTATTATTTATGATTTTTATTTCATAAATGAATATAATATGAATTTAACTTTTTTATATGAAAGAAGTTGAAATGTAAGTGTGGATAAAATAAAATTAAGGATTATTAAAGAAAAATAAGATTTTATATATTTTTATTAGAAGTTTGTGTATATTAATCGTTACATATACCCTAAGTGGAGTATATTATCCATAGTTTAGTAGGTTTTCGAGGCTTTTTTCGTATGTTTATTATATCACTTTAAGTTCGTTAAACAATTCTATAACGAAGTTGCGATTACAATCAAATTTTTATTAAAGTTTTTTAGTTTGTGTATATACTCACTTATAACATTTTTATAATAATAAATAGAAAAAGTTTTTAGTTAAATTGCTAATTAATGGGATTATTTATAAATATAAATTTTAAAGGGTCTGGAAAGTTATTGCCTTGATAAGCTTGGGATTAACATTTTTTCTGTTTTTTTCCCATCAAAAAATCAAATATTTTTTAGTTCCTTTGGTGGGATTTCTTTGAAATCTTGTATATCATATCTTTTTTGCATATAATGAATATAAGGCCGAATTATATGAAAAACATGAGCATATTTAGTTTGATATAAAAATATAGTTTTAAAGTTTATATCATTTTTATAAACATAATTACTATCCAGTGTCATAGTTAATATTGAATCATCATATGAAATTAAAGGAATTGTTTTATATTCATCAGGAAAGTAATTTAAGTTGTTTTTTTCAATGAAATTTGATATTTCTTTTAATTCACTTAAATAACTTCCTTTATTACTTTCTGGTTTTATTTCAACCCCATAATAATTTTTAAGAGATTTAGTTAATGATTTTGATAAATAGTGTGAAATAATGTAAATTGTAAAAAAGTTCCAAGCCATGTCTCTCGAAAATGAAAAAGCTGTGAATTCTGGATGAATTTTAGTATCTGGACAAATTTTAATATTATTTCCTTCGATTATTTTACCTTCAACATAATATCCTAAAGATTTCTCAAGACCTTCCATAGAAAATAGTCTTAATCTAGCATGATGATGTTTAATTTTATTGACAATCCTTCCAGATGTGCGGAAATTTTTCGTTTTTTCTTCAAAAAATGAATAAGAAGGATGCTTAAACGTGTTTAACCAATATAAAATTGATCTTTCAGCCTTTTTCTTTTTTTCACGATTCAATTTTCCCATATCTTGAAAAGGAGAAGTTATTTTAAGTATTCGGTAACAATCATCCATATGTGCTTGAGTAGCATGTAAAAGCTCTTTTTGAGGTTCTAATACACTATAAACTTGTAATTTTGTAGGATTTTCTTTTAAACTTTTAAATTCATTTAAATTTTTTTTTAAACTTAAAAATGCCATTATAATTCGTTCTAAAGAAGAATTATAAATATCTACAGGATGTAACTCGTCATGTTCTAAATAATTAAGCGATTCTTCAGGTAATGAATGTAATAGATTATATGCTTCAGGAAGGATATTGCCATCTTCTTTTATAGAACGTTTAATTATCATTTTGAATTCCTACTATTAAATCAAATTTCGATAGTTATTTAGAGAATCTTAAATTTTTTTGTTATGGGAAAAGAATATGAATATTGTAGTAATTGTTTAAAATAATTAATTTTCTAATTATCAATTTTGGCAGAAATAGGTGGCTTTTCGGCCCGTATTTTAATAGACCTGGCCATGTGGAGTAGGGGCTGCAGGTTGAATCATAAAAAATATAATAATAATCATAATATATTTTCTTCAATAATAAACTTAACTATTCCGCCTCAAAAATGTAAATTTATATTTAATATAAACATATATTCATTTTTATTAAAAAACATTCTAATTGGAGGGGGTATATTGAACATTTCAAAGATAGGAATAATAGGTATTTTAGCTATTATTTGTTTGACCGTAGTTATTTCTGGATGCACGTCAGAT
>JAUXXK010000027.1 GCA_030681145.1 Methanobacteriaceae archaeon
GAAAAATTTGGGGAAATTGGATTTAGTCAAAAATATAAAAATTTTATCAGAATTATAATATATTAATAAATAAAATCTGATAAGAAATTAGAAATCATTAAAGGAAATTAATCATGATTGGGATAAGTGCTGATTTTGACCCCGTCCATAATGGACATGTTAAACTCATTCAAAAAGGAAGAAAAATAGCTGAAAAAACTGGAGATGAAGTGGTAATTTACCTTAATAAAGAATACAGTGCTAACCACGCACCATTTTTTGCAGATTATGAATCACGGAAAGATATGGCCCTTAAAGCAGGTGCTGATCGAGTGGTACCCATTGAAGGATTGCACCATCGCCTCACACTTGCATACAGTGTTCCAATAAGAATAGCTATGATGATAGAAGATGGGGCAATAGATTATGTGGATGCTGCAGGAGTGGATGTTTCCACTCCTTTGATTATAAAACAAGCCAAAAAATTTGCTAAAAAAGGAATATTCAGTGGAATACCTAGACATTTACCCAACCGTAATGTAATTCGCTGGTTTGCAGTTAATGAATTTTTATATAAAAAATATCATAGGAAAATGAATTTCCATATAATTCCAGAACTTTCCTTGGGGGGAAAGGTTTCCGGAAGAGAAATAAGGCGATTGATTGTAGAAAATGATATGAAAATTCCAAAAGAGGTTAAAGAGGTACTCCCAAAAAGCACAATTAACATTTTAAAAAAAGGAATTAAAAATGGGACTATTCCTGGAAAAAGAGATTTGGCATCCATCACCAAAAGAATGAATACTTATTCTCGTTCAAAATTAATGAAAATAGCCCATTTAAATGCAGATGCCATTAATGCCATTATTAAAGGCAGATTTTATAGGGAAGAAGCCCAAGTATGGGCTACTTTCCGCAGAGCAGGTTATGGTCCTGTGTTGACCAGACTAGCTATCAGTGCTCTAGAACAAGAAGTAAGCAAAAAAGAGGTTTTAAATCTTATAAAATCCTACGAAAAACAGGGCATAATTCCTCCGGATCAAACTGTGAATAAAGTTATCGAAAGGGCTTGGTTTGTTTCCCAGAAAAAAGATCATAATTTGAGTGCATCAGAAGCCCATAAAAAATTCAGAGAAGGAATTAAACTCCGTAAATCTCCCTGTATGAGTTTTAATGCTGGTTTGAGTATTCGCAGTTTTGAAGTAGAACAATTAAAATCAGGTTTAAATGCAGGTATTTACGTGGATCAAAATGGTGTGGTGGCTTGTGAAATTAGAACCGATGAAAAGAAGATTAAAAGTCCTTTAAAGTTACCTGGAGAAATGGCAACTTATCTTCGACTTTTGATTGATTCTCATTTTATTCCAGTGCGGGCAAAGGTGTTGGAGAAAGAAAGGGGAATGAGAATTAGAATAACTGTGGAAGAATAAATTCTAATTTATTTAAACTAATCGGATAATTAATATAATAATCTTAATTATTCATAGTCTTCCATGTTTTCAGATATATCTTTTCTTAGTTCAACTACTGGGCAACCCCATTTTTTACAGAAAGTCATGACCATTTTTCCCTTATCAGTGCCAATATAAACTCTCCAACACTCATCATCATAGTATTTAAAATCAATATCAATGATTTTTTTACCTATGAGTTTCTCTAAGGTTTGTTTACACTCTTTAGTATTTTCATCTAAGTCTATCAAGACCTCACCTTCTTTAAAATTATATTGAAATTTAGTAAGAAATATAAATGAATAGATTATTGTTTCTAATACAAATTATTTAGTTGTATCATTAAGAATAAAAATAATTTAAATTATTTAATATTTTTTAATGCATAGAAAATGTCTTTATAAGAATCGTATTGCCCATATTCATCATTTTCTTTTTGAATCTTCTTATTTTTCATGCAGATATCTTTAAATCTATTTTCAGCCGCCGAAACCATAATAATATCATTTAACATTTTATTATCAGATAATAGTTTTTTTAATTCCCCCATTTCTTCGTACCTCCTTTTGGAATGCAAAAAACTGCTGATTAAACGAGAATGAGCTAGTTTTTCAAATTGAGGGCCTTCAGTTTCAGCAATGATTTTTAGAACTTCTTCATCAATTCCCATCTCATAAGCACCACGTATAGTCTCCCAAAGAATAGCAGAAATCCCCTTAGTATAGGAACTTCTCATAATCTTGATTTGAGAGCAGTGGC
>JAUXXK010000029.1 GCA_030681145.1 Methanobacteriaceae archaeon
ACATACTCAAAAATTTCCTTTTGGTGCGCTTCACTTGCAGATTTAAGCATCCATCCACACCCTTTTTGTACTAGATCATCACTATCTATTAATAAATTATCAGCAATAGCAATAATCTCTTTAAAATACATACCTTTACGAGCAGGAATTATTAAAGTCACAGCTGCTGCACGACGAAGCCATCTATTTGATGATTTAGTCCAGTTAGTGATATCGGATAAATAATTTGGATATTTCTCAATAAATGTCCCGATTGTATGATTGCACAATGTATCACAGGTAGCCCAATTATCCACGTACAATTTTAACCAATTTTCAAAAACTACAAAATCATCAGGCTCAAACCTATTAGATACATAGTATGACCAATTACAAGCTATAAATTGCTCTTCTAGATAACCAGATTTCAATAGTTGTTCGCATAAAAAATAAATCTCATCTTTTTTACAATCTCTTATAAACTCAAAAAATTCTTTACTAATTTTTGTTACTAGTGAAACTTTCACTCCATAACTTTTGACTTTTTCCTTAAAAAATTTTGGACCATTCTTTTTTGTCTTAGAATCAGAACTATTTATCAATGTTTCTCTAATAGTTTTTAGGATATTATTTTTATTAATTTTGTAATTATTTGCCATATTAGAGCCTCCTTTTCTTCACAAATTTAATACCTAATCCTAGATTTTTTATAATAATTTTCATTAGAATGTTAGATACCCCTCATCACACAAAAGGGATTACTTAATATCTTTAGAACAGATATCATCTCTTACTTGTGTTGAAAAATTTTCTTTTGTGCTGTAATATACCTTGTCTTCTGTGCTTTATTGTTTATTTTTTTATTCATTGGAGTTTTTAAAATACTATTCATAATAGGTAAAAAATTATTATTATTCTTTGGCCCATTATTTTTTTCTTTAAAAAACGCATAACTCGAATAAAATAGCAAAAAAGATATTATTGTAAATTACTTAATAATTTTTATGAATCGTAGGATAGAAATTTTCCTGGAAATTTTGTTTATCAGTGTCATATTCATAGACGCTTTTTTACTTTTAACCAGCAGTTTAATGCCTTTTAGAGCAGGTAATTTTCAAAATATTGCCTATGTTGATCTTTTTGCTAGTTTAATTCTTTTATTAGCTTATATTAATCAGATGAGGAAAAATGATCCTAAAATTTATTTAAAAAAAAATTGGAACTTTCTTATAGTAGTTATTCCTTTTTCTTTTATTGCAATTAATATACTGGGCTTTTCTCCAGATTTATTTATTTTAAAACTTCTTAATCTGGTTAAAGCTATTGCTTTAGTTTTTGCTATTAGACAAGTAGGAAAAAATGTGGATAATTTTGTAGAAAAAAGTCGGCTGGTCTATGGTGTTTCCTTTTTTATAGCTATTCTTTTAACCTCATCAATTGCATTTTATTTAGCAGAAAATGGAATCAATCCTAATGTGACTAACTATGAAGACTCCATATGGTATGTTATTCAAACCATAACTACTGTAGGATATGGGGATATAGTCCCTTATACTCAATTTGGCCGTTTAATTGGAGTTATAGCTATGATTAGTGCTATTGGAATAACCAGCCTTCTTACTGCAGCCACCACCTCATCACTTCTGGATAAAGTTCGTCAAGAAAGTGATAAACTTTCCAAGAGAAACGCAGTTTTCATGAAAAACCTGGAAAAGAAGATTGACAAAATTAGTGAGGAAGTTGCTGATAGAAAAGATATTGATGTCTTGAATCAGGAGCTAAAAAAACTAAAATCTGAAATAATTGAATTAAAAGAAATAATAGAAAAGAAATAATAATTATATTATTTATTTATTTATTTATTCTTAATTTTATTAGTAATTACAGGAAATATTAGTTAGTTATTTATCTTTAAATGGATGTAATTTAAACCCACTTATTTATCCAGTTCTTTTTTAATTAGATCAATTATGGCATCATCTCTTCTTTGATAACCTTTTGATTTAGAGTACTCATTAAAATCATGCAGTAATTCTTTTGATATTTTAAAAGAGATTCTTATTGATTCTTCTGAATTTTCAGGTTTCATAATAAACACCATTCCTAATTAATTAATAATATGTATTAATATTTATTTAAACTTTAATAAATCAATATAAAATAATAAGATTAGATCTTTATTTTTAATTGTTAAGACACTAATCCTTTAAGGAATTCGGTTAACTAACATAGAACATAATAACTTAATTTTTATTTGAAGCCATTCTACTTGTAATAACCCTTTTAGCCCTTAAGGCAGTTTCATTATCTTTATTTTTATTCAGTTCTAATTCTATTTCCTTAAGTAAAGAATCAAAATTATTTAATTTACAATTATATGCACGATTTAAAAGTTCACTTGATTTTTCATTATCTTTATTATTCAAAATTTTCACCTATTTTATAAAATTATCACTTTTCAACAATTTCATTTCAGGAAATAATTTATTTAACCATAATTATTAAGAAAAATATTTTTCATTTGACTATATGATTGAGGAATTATATAATTATTTTTCAAAAATTTAAATAAGATTGATGGCATATATAAATGTATATTAAAATGGAGGGATTCCATGAAAGAAGATGTTTTCTATGGTAAAGGAATGGTACATGTAAAAAAAGACTATCCAGATATTTATGATGCAGTAGTTAAATTGAATGAAGCTGCTTTTACTGGAAGTGTCTTGGATTATAAGACTCAAAAATTAATAGCTTTAGGAATCACAGCAGCTAATTCTGATGATAGGGCTATGAAAAAACAGATGATGAGCGTTATGCATGAATTTGGAGCTACCAAAGATGAAATTGTGGATGTTTTACGTGTTGTGCTTTTAACTTCTGGTAATCCTCCTTTTGTTAAAGCAATGAAGATTTTGTATGATGTATTTGAAGAATAATTCATCAGAATATATAAATATCTGAAGAGATATAAACAGTTATATCTCACAAATTCTTTATTTAAATTCATTTTTAAAAAAGATACATATCTATTAAATATACAAATTTAAATTTTGAGTACTTAATATTGAATTATTATATTATAAAGAATTTTATGTATATTTATTCAATATCTGTTCAAATATTAGATTTCTAATATCCTGATGGAATTCTTTGAATTCTTTAATTAAGCAAACATTAATTAAAATCTGTGTGGTTACTAATAATGTCTCAAGAATATGAAGAAAGTGCTGGAGGAATGAGTTATCGTACTCTCATAGGTATTGACATCTCCCAGATTAGGGGATACCTGGAGGGTCGTGATGAAGCCGCATCAGCAGAAATACTTGAAAAGAATAAGGATTATTATCTGGCAAGTGCCGATAAGACAATTTCTAGATTAGAATTAGCTAAAGTAAGGGCTAAAAATGCTCATTTGTCTGAAGAAGAATGGGATTTAGTCATTGGAAATATAAACAAAGGCTTTGATTGGGTTAATAATCTAAAAAAGAATATTATAAAAATAGAAAAAGAATCTGATTGTTTAAATTCTATTTCTTATAAAAAATGGCATTCTGTAAAACTAATACCTTCTTCTGTTGAAGGGTATGTTATTACTATTGCTATTGATAAAAAAATCAATCGAATTAAAACTAATCTTTCTGCTTCAGCCCATAGAATGCATCTTAGAAACGCTGATAAACACAACAGCACATCTAAAAAGATATTTTTAGAATTAATGGATTTAGATGAGTACTCTGATTTGGAAAATGCTGAAATTTTACGTATTAAAGCATATAATGAAGCTTTTTCAGCTCAAGATATTTTAAAAGCAAAATTCAATCAATATCCTCGTTAAAAATTTGCTATTTTTAAAGTTATTTCATTTAACCAACATGATAATTGATTTACTTTTAAATCCTATAAAATAAGGATTTAATTAATCCAAACCTTTTTATGTATTCATTAACTAATAATTGATTACCGCCAATTTTGGCGAGTAAAAACTCTTTTTGGGACAATGTCCCATGGATGTGGCGCAAGCTGAACAAAGAGGTGTTATTTATGTATAAGTATGTACGAGACGCATGGAAAAATCCAGATAAATCCTATGTAAGAGAACTTATGTGGGAAAGAGCTCCTAAATGGAGAAGAGAAAACGTAATTGTTAGAATTGATAGGCCAACCCGTATTGATCGAGCTAGATCATTAGGTTACAAGGCCAAAAAAGGTTACGTTGTTGTCCGAACTCGCGTTAGGCGTGGTGGACTACGAAAAAGCCGATTCAAAGCAGGTCGTAAACCTAAAAGAATGGGTATTAAAAAGATTACTCCTAAAAAGTCTATACAAAGAATTGCTGAAGAAAGAGTTGCCAGAAAATTCCCAAATATGGAAGTTTTAAATTCTTACTGGGTATGGGCTGATGGAAAATTCAAATTCTATGAAGTCATACTAGTTGACCCGAGCCACCCTGTTATTAAAAGCGATCCTAAAATTAATTGGATCTGTGAAAATCAACACACCGGCCGAGCTTTCCGAGGCTTAACCAGCCAAGGTAAAAAAAGCAGAGGTCTCCGTAACAAAGGAAAAGGTGCAGAAAAATTAAGATAATCTTTTTTAAGATTTCTTATTTTTCTCTTCTTTATTTTAATTATCTCAATTTTTCAAAAATTTTCATAATTAAATTATTTTAATTTAAAATACTTTAATTCAAAATAATAGCTTTTTATTTCATTTATATTCTAATAATGGACATTAATTATTCAATTTACGCTGATTTAAATGATTCACAATATTTCCTATAGAGTTTTTATTCAGGCAACTGAAAATAAAAAAAAAGTAGAAGAAGCTTTGAATACCATCTTTTCTTTGGCTTCACCCGAAATAGAAGAAACTGAAGGTTATTACAATAATCCCGTTACTATACTCAGCCAAAAAATTACTAAAAAAAGAGAAATCAAAGAATTTATTAAAAAACTTCTGGAAATGGATAAAGAAGATATTATAGAAATATCTCATGATTTTCAAAGAAAAATAGATGATAATGGGAACTTTTTTCTCAGATTTGATAAACAAGAGGCCTTTTTGGGAAACTGGAAAGTGGTGGAACATGGTGATGCCATCCACGTAAAAATAAAAATTGCTGCTTATCCTGCAAAAAAAGAAGTAGCACTTAAAATAGTCCATGAAATCATGGAGATAAAGGATAAAACTATTTAATTGATGTAAATTAACCTATTTTTTTATACGAACGATTCAATTAAAGTTTAACCTTATTTAAATAATTAGATTTATCTACTATTATTTAATAAAAATATTATCAATTACCTTACTATCAATTATTATTGAAAAAATTTTATTTATAATATATAAATGGACTTTGTCCGGGAATTATCTGATTAAATTGAAATTTTACGATTTTCATATTCAGGGAAGCAATTTCGCAGCTGATAAAAAGCTGATACAGGAAGCCAAGAGATTGGGATATGCTGGTGTTTCATTATTATATTCCAAAGAAGAATATCCTAAATCTAAGGTATATCTTAAAGGTATTGAGCAAGAAATAAATGAAACTGTTCCATCATCTAATATGGACTCTGAGGTTAATTCTTCAAAAAAATCCTTTGAAGCCATACCTGGAATTAAAATTTTCCCAAAAAACTCAGAAGATCTTAAAAAGCAGGTTAGAAATTCCAGAAAAAAAACTGAGGTTTTGATGGCTGTTGGTGGGGATTTAAAGATAAATCGTGCCGCCTGTGAAAATATTAAACTGGATATTTTATCTCGGCCTTATTATAAACGTAGAGATTGTGGAATAAATCATGTACTTGCTAAAGAGGCTGCAAAAAATCAAGTAACAATTGAATTAAATATCTGTGATATTTTAAGAGCAAAATCT
>JAUXXK010000030.1 GCA_030681145.1 Methanobacteriaceae archaeon
GGAATTTTTTTAACCGCATTGCTTGTCCCATCCAAAGGATCTACCACAAAAATAATTTGAGGGTCATTGGAAGAATTATAAAACTCTTCGGTATCTCTTAAATTTTTTTCCTGAGCATTTCTAAGAGCTTCAATATCAATATACTCATTTGGACTGGAATTTATTTTAATAGTGCCAATTTCTTCACTTATAAGGGTAACAGGCCTTTTGGATGATATTAAAACTTCAATAACTTCATCTTCTGCAACTAAATCAATTAATTTTGATGGTGTGCCATCAGCACCCATTCTAATAATTTCTCCAGCTTCTTTCCTACCAATTAATGGAGAAATAGCCTTTTCCACTTGATTTGTCATTTTAATGGCTATACTTTTCCAGAAATGTAAATCTGATTCGTCCATTTTTCCATCCCTTCCTTTTTGAAAATCCCTTATTTTTCTTGAAAATGATTCTATTAATTGAATTTTAGGCTATTAATTAATTTGATTATAGATATCCTAAATTTTTTCATTTTTTCATTTTTTCATGAGTGTATTATTGTTAGATTGGATTCAATAGCATAGCTTACGCCATCATTATATTATTAATATATTATTGATTAAATTTATCATAAAACTACCTATTAATTTTATGACTTTTAATGTTAATTTTTTTAGATATTTTCTATTATTGCCAATTTATTCATTAAAATCAATTTAATCTTTTTTTAATTAAAATATCTTTAAATAAACATTTTTTTTTAAAGATATGCGAAAAATAGTGCATAAAAACTGATTTTAATTAATTTTATCACATTAACTATAAGAAAAAGAATTATGGGGATTATATGAATTTTTTATTCAAAACAACAATGAAAATTCAAAAAATGCTAATTAATTAGATTAAATTTGATATTAATTACCTAAATACACCAAAGAGGCTACTACTGCCCCTAAATCCACTACTTCATGATTTATTTCTTCCACAACTAATTCTTTTATTTCTAAATTTCTAATTTCCATCATGTACTTCACCATGTAAACAGCTTCTTTCCTGATTTTTTCCAGATCCTGATTAATTCCTCCGTGTTCAACCACACAACCAAAATCAGAAGAAGTGGCCACGGCTATGGCTGCTGAAATAATATCTCCGGGATTACTAGAACTTTTATAAGAGAGAACGCAGTTTACCATATCTCCTGGTGTCAAATAAGGAAGTTCCACAATCTTGGCCTGTGAGGGTATTATACTGGAAACTTTTATAAGATTAACATCTCCAATTCCGGCATCAAGGAGTGCGTTATCAAATGCATTTAATATGGTGGGGCCTTCTGCTTTACCTGAAGTAATTGCAACTTTCATTATAATCACATCTTTTTTAGTATTTAATTTGATATAATTTTTATTTGTTTAAATGTATAATTAGATGATATATGATTAACTTAAATTTTGAATTAAGAATTATATAAATTAGAAATTTTTTATAAATACAATTTTTATAATATATTAAAAACTTATTAAATCTGGAAAAATATATCACCATTAAACTAATTAATTAATTTTAAAATTATCATGTTAAAAAAGATGCTTATAAATAGATAATCAAAGATAATCAAACATATTGATAATGTCTAATTCAAGTTACCATTTCAAATTTATTTAAAATTTTTTAAATTTGAGGTTGGTTTAATAGATATTAGAAATTAAATCAATTTTTAAGCAGTTTTTAGGAAATATATTGGGAAGATTTTTTTCAGATGAAATTTAATCAATCTAATTATAATTCTAACTGCGTTATATATCAGTTTTCTGTAACTGTTGACTTTTTAATATGGCATATATTTCAGCAGCAATCAGTTATTGATATTTCTGCATATATAAGGAGGTAAATTAATGTCAAAGAAAGTTGTAGAAGTTAAAACTTTAAAAATAGGTAAATACGTTATTTTAGGCGGCGAAGCATCTAAAATCACAAGTATATCAACATCATCGCCTGGTAAGCACGGTTCTGCAAAAGCTCGTGTGGAAGCGACTGGTGTTTTTGATGGCCAAAAAAGAAGCATTGTAAAACCAGTAGATACTAAAATCGACATACCTATGATTGACAAAAGAACTGGTCAAGTATTGGCTTTAATGGGTAGTGATGTTCAGTTAATGGATTTAGAAACTTATGAAACTTTTGATACTCCTATTCCAGATGATCTTCGTGACCAGCTAATTGAAGGAGTGGAAGTAGAGTACATTGTGGCTATGGGTAATAAAAAACTCATGAGAACCAAAGGATAATAATTATTTAAATTTTAATGCTTTATATGTATTAACAAGAAAAAATATAAATAAATGAGGCTGTAATGTTATTTTATACACATAACCCCTCAAAATTTGCTTTTTCCAGGGAAAAATCAGACTTTGAATCTTATATTTCATCAAATTCTGACGATATTGTAGATAAGAAGATATTTGGTTTAGTTGGTGTTCCATTTGATAGCACCACCACATATAAATCAGGTGCTCGTTACGGCCCTTCAGCCATCAGAGAAGCTTCTTATAGCTTTGAAAATTATAATTTAAGCTTGGATAAACGCTTCAATACATTTTTTTTTGATTTTGGTGATTTAGAAGCAGTGCCTGGAAATGTTCTTAAAACTTTTGAAAAACTTCATGAAACTGTTTTAGAACTTCTTAATAATGGAATTATTCCTTTAATTATTGGTGGAGAACACAGCATTAGTTTAGGAATTTTGTCTGCATTAAAAGAATATAGGGGCCTGGATGATGTTACAATAGTTCACTTTGATGCTCACATGGATCTTATAGACAGTTATATGGATGAAAAATATTCTCATGCTACCGTAATGCGAAGAATTTTTGATTTAAAACCTGCCAAAATTATTCAGCTGGGCGTGCGTTCAGCATCTCTGGAAGAAAAGAAATTCGCTGACAAAGAACCGTCTATTGACTATTATACTGCTTCTAACATTAAAAACAATCCAGATTACATATCCTCTGTTTTGAAAGAAATAAATGGACCGGTTTATATTTCCTTGGATATGGATGTTATGGATCCTGCTCATGCACCTAGTGTTGGTAATCCCACTCCGTGCGGTCTAGATGCATGGGAAATTCAAAAATTTATAGAGATACTTTCCCCCAAAAATGTCCTAGGCATGGATCTGGTAGAAGTTGCTTCGGTTGAAATTGGAGATATAACTTCTATTAATGGGGCTAAAATAATTTATGATTTTTTGTGTTTAAATGGTTGATCTAGAATTAGTAAATATATTTTTATAATTTTTTTTATCTTAAAATTAACATTAATTTATCATTTTTGATTTTTTAAATATGAATAGAAAAATGATATAAATAAATACTATTCTAAAGAATACATTATACCATTATATTGTAATTTAATGTAATTTAACGGGTATTTTATTTAATATTAATCTAAATTATATTGATTACGCGATATTTATAATAAATTAAGATTTTCGAGGTCATGGAATGAATATACGTGAAGTAGAGCTTTCTGGTCATATTATTGATAGTCTTATCCTTCCTAAGACTCTGGATATCATTATGGATATGGGTGGAGATTTCAAAATATTGGAATTTGAAATTGGAAAAAAGAAAACTGACAACAGTTATGCTAGAATACAGGTATCTGCTGAGAGTCAAAATCTTTTAAATGAAATTTTGGTCGAACTTAGTGAAATTGGGGCTTCCATAGCTGAAATAAATGAAGTAAAGTTAATTGCATCCGAAAAAGACAAAGTTGCACCCTCTGACTTTTATTCAACAACTAACCATGCCACTTTCGTTTATTATAAA
>JAUXXK010000032.1 GCA_030681145.1 Methanobacteriaceae archaeon
AAGATCTTGAAAGTAAGGGCATTGATACCAGAAAACCCTATGATACCCGGGATTGGGACCAGATACATAAATGGGCCAAGGACTTGATAAAAGATTAATATGGTGTGGTTATAGTCTTTTTTTAACTGTAATCATTTGAGGCCTTTTATTAATTCTTCAATTTCACCCACAAATTCAAGGCCTGCATTTTTACCGGTTCCTTCAAATAATAATTCATTATTTTCACTTAATTTAACATGAATTTTAGAGTTTAAGGATTCATTCACCTTTGAGGTCATCTCTCCCATGGAAGGGGCTGGTAAATCCACTCCTTCTATACGCTCGGCGCTTATTTCAAGTTCATAATTGCCTTGTGAAACTTTTATTTTAATCCAGTTTTCATTTACCTCTAATTTTTTTATTTTTGCACGGTTGTAGGTGGTAAATTTATAAAGTTTTCCTTTAAGTAGAAAACCCCATATAAATCCTGTGAAGTAACTTTTTAACCAGGGAATTCTTGCTATGGATCCAAAAAGCGAGGTTTTTTCTTCCTTAAAATGATTGGTCTGCATCCATATCCAGGAAGAAGGCATAGAACTTCCCCAATCCTTTTCCATATAACCTTTTCCTTGGTTAAAATTCTTTTTAACACCATTTATCTGGATGTATCCGTTTATTTCATGATCAAAACTTAATACTCCGTGATAACATTCCATAAATGGAATAAATGAATACCAACCCATTACTCCAGGGGATAAGGTTGTTACTGGCCATGGAGTAATATTTTTAAATTCAAGCTGGGCCTTGATTTTAAGTGAATCTTTGCTCAAGTTTAAAACTAGTTTTTCTCTGGAAAAGTAATTATCACCAATTTTTAATTCAAATTCCTTATCTGAAGCATGAAACTGACTTTTATCAAATTTAAAATAATTCATTTCATGATTTCTTGCATCAAAAATCATTATAAATGCATGAGAGTTATCAGTATCCTTGGGAAGGGAAATCCCAGGTATTATGGCAAAGGCAATTTCTTCTGACTCATCCACTAATTTATAGTACCACCCTTCAAAGTACCCCTTCTTATTTTTATTTCCCTGAAACTGGTAAGGTCGGTATATTTTAAACATTAATAATTATTTGATGGTTTTAGTATAAGATTTTTTTATTTTCTGGTGAGGTTTTTTACTATGGATTTTTAGAGAGCAACTAACTTTTTATGTAAACTTACTTAGGTAAAAATTATAAATTTATCAAATTATTATTAGTAAAAACCATCTTCTCTCTATAAAAAATACTTAAACTTATTAATTAAGGTGTACAAAATATGCATTATATGACTTTACCTAAGATATTAGTTGTGGAAGATGAAGCCATTACATCTCTAGAACTTACCCGAATGCTAAAAAGGTGGGGATTTGAAGTAGTAGGAGATGTGGTAAGTGGCCAAGAAGCCTTGGACATGGCTATAAATCTTAATCCAGACCTTATAAT
>JAUXXK010000033.1 GCA_030681145.1 Methanobacteriaceae archaeon
TTACAATTCTATTTCTATTCCTATAGGGCAGTGATCAGAACCCATTACGTCAGATAATATATAAGATGCTTTTATATTATTTTTAAACTCTTCATTTACAAAAAAATAGTCTAGTCTCCATCCAACATTTCTTGTACGGGCCCGTGTACGGTAACTCCACCAAGTATACTGGTCGGGGTCATTGTTAAACATCCGGAAAGTGTCCACATACCCATTTTCCAGAAATTTATCTATCCAAGCCCTTTCCACGGGTAGGAATCCTGAGATATTTCTATTTTCTTTAGGTCTGGCCAAATCTATTTCTTTATGGGCTGTATTAACATCACCACAAACCACAATGTTTCGCCCTTCATCACGCAGATGGTTGCTGTAATCAAGAAAAGCATCATAAAAGTCAAGCTTGTATTTTAATCGCTCTTCGGACATCTTTCCATTGGGGAAGTAAATATTGAATAAAACAAAATCTTTATAATCTGCAATCTGTACCCTACCTTCAATATCAAATTTTTCTATTCCCATACCATTATCAATTTTCATAGGTTCTTTTAGGGTATAAATGCCCACTCCACTGTATCCTTTTCGATGGGCAGAGTTAAAATAACTTTTATAATTTCCCACATTGATTAGTTTTTCAGGAAGTTGGTCTGGTTGAGCTTTGGTCTCCTGGATACATAATATGTCTGGATGATCTTTTTCTAGCCATTCTACAAACCCTTTTTTATGAATTGCTCGAATTCCGTTTACATTCCAGGAATATATTTTTACAATATTACTCACATTTCCACCTTTTTGATATCCTTTTAATAAATTAATCTATGATGGTAAACAATTTATAAAATTAAAATAATATTTATCTCATTTTAATATTAAATCCCGTTATTTTTTTAAAATGGTTAATGAAAATATTTTTATTCCTTTGTTTTTAGTAGATAAATATGGGTAGTTACACCAACTCCTACAACTGCCAATAGTAACAAACTATAGAAATTAAAAAAGATAACCATCGAAACTATCAATGTAATCCATAAAAAAATAATACTTTTTATTTTTACATCGGCGGGTACACCTTTATTAGCCTTATAATTTTCAATATAACTTCTGAAGTATCTATTTTTTAAAATCCATTTCTCTGCTCTTTTTGAACTTCTACTGAAACAAATAAAAGAAGCTAAAACTAGGGGAGTGGTAGGTAATACTGGAACGAATATGCCTATAGCACCAATTATCAGTAAAATTGTACCTAAACTAAATAAAAATCTTCTTTTCATATTTTTAATCATTATTTGCCTTCATTTTTCTCTATATTATCTTTAAGCTTTTTCAATATCATAATTCAAAACAAGATAATTCTCTATAAAATGAATGGTAGAATATATGCAAAAATACCACCAACCAAGAAAGCAGTGGCTAAATTAGTTGCTGTTATAATGCTAGCAACTTTTGCTCCGAATTCCTTTACAAGAATTCCAACAGTAGATAGACAGGGTATGTAAAGCATTCCCACTATAGCCAGTACAATAAATTGTTCGGGGGTCAGAGCCTTACTCAAATCAGTTCCCACAAATGAAACAAGTGTCAAGATAATAAATTCCTTTCTAACAATTCCTAAAAGTAAAAGTACACCTGCAAAAGCAGGTAATCCCAACCAATAAACAGTTAATGGTGTTAAAAGAATTCCAATATAATTCAAAACTCCTAAAACATACAAAACCTGTATTATAGCACCCCCTGCAATAAAAATGGGTAAAACCAAATAAATCAATGATTTGGTTCTATTCCATGTCTGTTTTAGAACTGATGATGCTTTAGGAAGTCTTAAAGAATGCATTTCCATTATTAAACTAGTTGATTCCCCAGGCATTGCTTTAAGGGCCAATTTGCCCATAATGAATATGATTACTAAATCCAAAACGTATAATGCCAGTGCCCACCATATGCTAACAAATATAGCCACCAAACTTAGTATTATTATGGTTCTAGCAGAACAAGGGGCAAAAGTAATGGCAAAAGCTGCTAAAATCCTTTCTCTCCTGCTTTCCAGAATTCGAGTACTGTCTATAGCAGGAACACTACAGCCATACCCCAATATGAGTGGTATTAGGGCTTTACCATGCAAACCTATCTTGTGCATAAAGCTATCCATCATAAAGGCTACTCTAGTTAAAAGGCCAGAGTTTTCGATGTATGATAATAAAATATAAAATGGCACTACAAAGGGTATAATAAGCGTAACACAGGCAACAAATCCTCCAAATGCCCCATTCCATAATATGGTAATGATTGATCCTGATAAAAGCGGATCTGTGGGCTGGAAGAAGCCAAGAATATTTGTAAGAATTCCTGAAAGGAAATCTCCAATTAAAAAAGTCCAAAGCAATAGTCCCAATATTATCGTGGCTGAAGTGATATAACCAAAAAAGGGATGGGTTAAAACATTATCCAATTTTTCAGAGAGGGTTATTTTAATATCAGTATGAAGTTGAGCACCAGCTGCAATACGGCTGGCCAGTGTATATCTTTCTGAAGCTATTACAGCAAAAGCAGGTTCTTGGTGTATTTCTTCTATCTCCAGAGCTAGTTGGTAGGAGTATTGTATTACTTCGGGATATTCTTCATGGATTAATTTTTTAATTTCAGGATCATTTTCCAGTAGTTTTATGGCCATCCATTTGTGAGAGTACCCAAGATTCATATTTTTAGAGGCCATAAACTTTTCTATAGAATTTATTCTCTTTTCTATCTCACTACCATATTCAATGGCATTATATTTAATGGGATTTTTATTATTTTCTTGATTTTTTCCCATTTCAAGAGTTTTTTCCATTAATTTCTTTAATCCTTCACCACGAATAGCGACAGTTGGTACAATGGGAATACCTAGTGCTTTCTCTAGTTTTTTAGTATCAATAACTATTCCTTTTTGTTTGGCAATATCCATTTGATTTATACATATCACCATAGGTATTTCCATTTCCATTAATTGAATTGTAAAAAACAAGTTTCTCTCCAGAACCGATGCATCAAGAACATTAATGACCACATCTGGATTTTCCTCAGCTATATATTCACGAGAAACAATTTCTTCCATTGAAAATGTTGAAAAAGAATAAATACCCGGTAAATCAATTATGTGGAGATTATGGTCCTCAAATCGGAGTTTTCCCTCGGCCCTTTCCACAGTTTTTCCCGGCCAGTTACCTACTGTTTGTTGAGAACCGGTCAAGTGATTAAAAATAACACTTTTTCCTACATTCGCATTACCTGCCAGAGCTATGGTAAAATCTGATCCATGACCATTATTCGATGGTTTTTCTTCGTTATCCATGAACGGTAGCTCCATCTTCCTCTCTAATTTGTTCTGGAATAATTTCTACAAAGACGTTATTAGCAATTTCTCGTCCCAAAGCAAGCTGAGATCCCCTTACAGCTATTTCCACGGGTCCTTTAAAAGGAGCTATTTTCATCATACTAAGTTTAGCTCCCAGGGTGATTCCCATATCCATTAAACGCCTTATAACTTTATAATCTCCTCTGATAAATAAAACTTTTCCTGTTTGATGTTCTTTAAGGTCTACAATGGAAATTAAGTTTTCTTTTCTGGTTCCTACTTGTTCAACTTCTTCATTTTTACGTTCCATACATTCTTCGCATGTTTTAAAACTGAAATCACAAGCGGGTATGAGTTCTTCATCATCTGGACATTCATCGGGTCTTTCTAAAAGATGACATAGGGCTCTTTCTGCATCATCTGAAAGGGTATGTTCCATATCACATGCTTGGTCGTGCACTTTATCTTTTCGTATTTGTAAAATATCGTGAAGGAATTTTTCCAGTAATCTGTGTTTCCGGGTAATACTTTTAGCTTTTTTTAAACCAGTTTTAGTTAATATTGCTCCTTTATAAG
>JAUXXK010000034.1 GCA_030681145.1 Methanobacteriaceae archaeon
TATCCCATTGTTATCAAAATCCAAGATACTTATATTTACTGAAGATTGATCCGCGAACTGAACATCTAATGGATTCAATCCATTAATATTATTAGCTGCTAAATCAGCCACTGATGGATCAGATACAGTTTCACAGAATAAGTTTAATAGCGCATAAAAGCAATATGAATATTTTATTCTTTTTAAACTAATCTTACTATCCATGATTATTACGCAACATATTCGACGTGTTAAATAATACTTATCAATTATGTATATATATCACTATCAGAACAGATAGTATGATAATAATATCTTTATTTAGTATAATTATACTTTAAAGAAAATAGAAAATAATTGATTTTTTAGGTAGTTTTAAACTTAAAGTCATGTTTTTATCTAAATTATTTCCAACATAGTCTTTAAAGTCAATACAAGAGTGTTCTAGAGCATAATAAGTTGAAAAATTTCGATTAAACATCTCAAATCCATTTAAAATGACTTTTTAATAAAAATTCAATATGATAGGTTTTAAATATTGGAAAATGAAAAATAATTAATTATAAAACAGGTGATAATATTGAAAAAAACTGAAAATATTTCTGCTAGTTGTGACGAAATTTGCCAGTACATAAATAACGAAGTAAAAAATGGTGACACCGTTCGTTTATCTATTGGAAGAGTTTACATTCCTGGAAAAGTAGTAACCATTAATGATGGTATCCTTCAAATTAAGATTGATAGTGAAATGATAAAAGGATTAACTACCATTGAGGTGGAAAAGCTCAAAGAACATCTTATAGAAGTTGAACACGAATGTGAAGATAGTATATGTGTCTTAGAAGCTACAGATGATGATTGATAAATTTTTAAGGTAAAAATAGTGAAAAGCATATATAATTAATATGGGAGAATATAGCCTCAACTATAGCACTTTTTATAGTATTCTAGTGGATTTTGTATTGGTAACCATCATGAGCCCTCTAAAGCAAAAATACAACATATATTAAAAACATTTTTTATTTTTTTATTTGAATCGATATGTTCATATATCCAGTTCGTTAATTGTATTTTATCGATTATGTGGAGGCTCACTAATGCCCGTTATTATTGACCAAGAAAAATGCAAAGGAATATCAGAATGTCCTGGAGAAGGATTATGTATCAACTCTGTGAAAAAGGAGCTTTAGAAGAAAAAGACAACAAGATTATATTTATTGCTGAAAAATGCGATGATTGTGATATTTGTATACCAAACTGTCCCAGCCAAGCCATATTGAAGGAATGATAAAATGGTGATTCTAGAAAGAGAAGGTAAGCAAAAACGTTCTCTAGAACATAAGAACCATAAATGTCTGGGTTGTGGAATATGTGCAAATATATGTCCCACCAGTGCCCTAAAACTAGGTCCGATTCTTCCAGTCACAAGGGGGCTTTTGAAAAGTGATTTTATAAGTATTGATCAAGAAAAATGCTGTTGATATGGATTATGTTCATCTTCATGCCCTTTTGATGCTTTAGAGTTTTGTATAAATGATGAAAATACAAAAAATATGGACCGGTATCCACATTGGAACCCATCATGCAACAATCGATGAGAAAGAATGTATCTACTGTGGAAAATGCACCATATCTTGTCCCAGAGATGCCATAAATCTACAAAGAAACCTTCCAGCACGAGCGGATTTAGTGTTTGGAAAAATAGAAGTAAATCTAGATAATGTGTATACTGCGGTATGTGTGAAGAATTATGTCCTGCAGATGCCATTACCATTAAAAAAAATGAAGTTAGTTCCGATAAACCCTATAAAATAGACGAATCAAAGTGTATTTACTGCAGAATATGTAAACGTATTTGTCCTGAAGACGCCATTAAAATTGTTTTACAACTTGTATGAATAGAGATAATATTAAACCCGTCCCCGTAGATGGAAATATAATTCTTGATGACGTCCAGTGTATAAATTGTGGCTGGTGTCAGGAAATTCACCCAATAGATGCAGCACACGTTATAACGCCATTTAAAGGAAATATAACCTTTGAAGAAAACTTTGAGTGCAAAGGCTTCATGTCACACTTGTGAAGACGTTTGTCCATGTAATGCCATTAGTATAGTAGATAACCATTCAGTTATTAATCCTAAGATTTGGGTTCTATGTTGTGCTTATGCTCGAGTTTGTCCTCAAAAAGGAATAGTTATCGAACGTAATGATATGGAGCTGACAATGTGCATTCCAAATATTGGTATAAACGATTGAATAGTCTAAAGCAATCCAAATAAAGTTCATTTTTGATAATTTGAAAATAGAAAACTCCTCCAAATTAATTTATTGATAAACTGAAAATAGTATCGATAACATTATATATGCAAATCGATAAAATATTTTATTAATTATTTCTATTGAATATTTTTGGAGGTTAAATATGAATAGTAAGATTATATCTGCAATTATAGTTATTATTATTGCATTAATAGCCGTTGGGGCTTATGCAATGAATGGTGGTTTTCAGGAAAAGCAAATCCTTAGAATATCTACCACAACCAGTTTAGAAGATACCGGTCTACTTGATACATTAGAAACTGCTTTTGAAAATGAACATAACAACATCGATGTGCAATTTATCTCAGCAGGAACCGGGATCGCGATTAAATATGCCGAAAAAGGCGATGCTGACATGGTCATAGTTCACGATAAGAAGAAAGAACAAGAATTCATAGACCAAGGATACGGAACAAAAAGATATCCATTTGCCTACAACTATTTCTATATTGTGGGACCAACAAACGATCCAGCTAAAATAAAAGGAATTACCGATGCCACCCAGGCCTTTGAAAAGATTATGCAAGCTGGGCAAGCAAGTTCTTCCGTCAAATTTGTATCCAGAGGAGATAGTTCTGGCACCAACTCCAGAGAATTGAAAATTTGGAACAATACAAATGCAAATTATAATTCCAGTATAAATGGATCTTCCTGGTACATTGAAACTGGAAAAGGAATGGGCGATACCTTAACCATTGCCAATGAAAAATCTGCTTACACTTTATCAGATTCTGGCACTTATCTGGCATTTAAAGGTAATATAACTTTAGTTCCTTATCTTACCACAGGTAAAGATCTTTTAAATGTTTATTCTGCCATAGCAGTGAATCCTGACAAGATAAAAGGAGTAAATTATAATGCTTCCATGGAATTCGTTGATTTCTTGTTATCTACTGAAGGTCAGCAATTAATTGGAAACTATGGTAAAGAAAAATATGAACAAACGCTTTTCACCCCACTTTATGGAAAAAGTGAACCTGGTTAATTTTTAGTTAAATATATACATTACTGGGTAAAACCCCCAGTATATGTATTTTTGGTGGTTAAGTGAACGAAATTTTTAATGGAATTTTACAGGCAATAAATTTAATTTTAACCTTAAATCCAGAAGTAGTTGAAATTACCACCCGTACTCTTTTTATATCCCTTTCTGCAACATTTATAGGCGCTATAATTTCCATTCCCATTGGCGGCCTAATTAATTTTAAAAAATTTACAGGAAAAAGGAGTCTTATAAATCTTATTCAAACTCTTTATAGTCTCCCCACAGTCCTAGTAGGCTTGTTTGTATTCTTGTTGTTATCTCAGTCTGGAATATTTGGCGATTTACGTCTCTTATTCACCCCTACTGGGATGATCATAGGCCAAGTCATATTAATAATGCCAATATTAATTGGATTCACCATTACTGCTCTTAAAAGTGTTGGAAATGATATTACAGATTTGTCTATTTCCCTAGGCGCTAGCGAATTTCAGGCCATTTACACCATAATGCGAGAGGCAAAATATGCTATAATGGCAGCGGTGATACTTGGTTTTGGCCGTGCCATATCTGAAGTTGGCGTGGCTATTATGATAGGGGGTAATATTAGAGGATTCACTAGGGTAATAACCACCACCATATCTTTGGAAACATCTAAAGGTAATTTGGAGATTTCTATAGCTTTAGGAATTATTTTACTGGGCATAGCACTTATAATCAATCTCCTACTTAACCAGATACAGGAACACTAGAAATAGTAATTAAAACTAAACAATTTTAAAATAATACGGAGAAAACATGAATATTTTAGAATTAGCAGGAATTTCTAAAAAATACGATAAAGAAATTCTATATAATGTTAACCTTAAGATTAAAAAAGGTGCTAGTTTAGGACTTATTGGTCCTACGGGATGTGGAAAAACCACATTACTAAGAATAATTGATTTACTAGAAAATCCTGATTCTGGAAAGATTATTTTCAAAGATATTGATCTATTAAATTGTTCTAAAAAAGAAAGAGTGAATGTTAGAAGAAAAATAGGCATGGTATTTCAAAAACCAGTAGTTTTTAGAGGAACCGTTATGGAAAACGTATCTTATGGCCCAAGCATCCGGGGACAAGATAAAAATGCTATAAAAGAAAAGATAATTGAAACCCTAGAATCTCTAGGATTAGCAGGTTACGAAAATAGGAATGCATTTAGTCTATCTGGAGGGGAAACACAAAGAATGGCACTAGCTCGGGTGCTGATAAACGAACCAGAACTATTAGTTCTGGATGAGCCGACAGCTAATCTGGATCCACTGTCCACAGAGAAAATCGAATCAGTAATTTTAGACCTTAAAAAGAAAGAAACCGCCATTATAATGGCTACCCACGATTTAATCCAGGGCCAGCGTTTGTGTGAAGAGATTGCCATTTTAAATCATGAAATTTTACAGGTTGGGTCCCCTGAAGATGTTTTTAGTAAGCCTAAAAACCGTTTTGTGGCCGATTTTGTAGGGGTGAAGAATATCATCCAAGGCCATGCTGAAGTAGCTTCCGAAGGATTATCTACCGTAAACACAGGTTCATTAACTATTTATTCATCTGAATCATTAAAAGGTTCAGTTCACATAAGCATCCGGCCCGAGGATATAACTCTTTCCCTT
>JAUXXK010000036.1 GCA_030681145.1 Methanobacteriaceae archaeon
TTTAGTTGTCCATCTTTTATTATGTTGTTAAATGCATCAAATACTGGTTTATTGTTAGATGCTACGGCTTTTGTAAAGTCTAACTGTGTTTTTCCATTAAATGTGTCTATATGCATGGGAATGAACCATTCATCAATCAAATCACCGGCTATGACCAGTTCTTTTACATTGGGAGAAATCCTTATATGCTCTAAAAAATTAACCAGAGCATCACGGTTACTGGTAAGTTCAGCATAAGCATCATTGGCCCCTAAATGGAGATCACTGATACACACTATCAATGTTCTTTGATTATTTAAATCCGAAATACCCTCTGAATCCAGATTAAATGAATAATCCAAGGCAAAATAATTGACAAATTCTTCTTTTAAAGATACCCCATTAACAGATTTCACATCACCCGTGATGGAAAGTTTATATTCTTCACCTTCTGAAATGGCCTCTGATTTACTTATATAAAGAACAGATGTTGAATTGTCGTCAAAATTTATTTTAATATCTACTTCTTGTTCTTTCCCATCAGATTTAACTTTATAAAGTTTTATTCCGTCTTTAATAGTACCCATATCTAAATTTTCACTGAATACTATTTTTATACGATCAGCAGAATCAATAACAGACGGATCTTCCACTTTATCACTGAAAGGGATGCTCGTTTTAACATTTAAAAATGATTTAACAGTTTTTTTAGAATCCAAATAATATACCCCATTTTTTTATAATGTTAATTGGTATATCTTAGATAATTAATTTTTCTAAAAATTATTATTCCCTCAAAAAATCTCAGCCTATCCAAAGATATTATGAAATTAAATTAAAACTATGTTTAGCCTTGGAATAAATCAAACTTGAAAAAGATGGCAAACTACTTCAATTTAAATTTATACTTGCGAAAAGAGTTTCCAAATAATTTTATTTACTTATTAAATTTCTACCTTCCGAAAAAGCTTTTCCAATACGCTTCCCAATCCCATAATAATCTCTAGATGAAGGATCATACAAAAATGGCTTAATTTGTCCTATATCGGGGTTTCCATTTTTCATTAGATTTTCATCAACTTTTACATCCATTATTTCACCTGTGAAATGCGTATGTAATCCTAATTCAGTTATATTAACTAATTTACATTCTAAAACAAATGGAAATTCTTCAATATAAGGAGCATCAACTTTTTCACTTTTTAAAGGTGTTAATCCTGTGACCTCAAATTTATCTTCATTTCTTCCAGATGCAATTCCAAAATAATCTGCTTCCTTAATATAATCTTCAGAGGGAATATTTACGGTGAAAGCTTTTTTATTCATAATATTTCCATGCGTATAAGTTGCTTCTCTTAGAGAAATTGAAACACAAGGCGGGCTAGAGCAAGATATTCCTCCCCAAGCAGCATTCATAGCATTTGGTTTTCCATCTTTATCATAAGTTCCAATTATGAATACTGGAGTTGGATATGCAATTGTTTTCGCACCAATAGATTTTTTCATATTTATCACCATCGATATTGATCTAATTTAATTCCTTTTATTTTTATATCATTTCTATTTATATGTTATGATTATGACTACATTCCACTTCTTGTGTCCTTTTTCAACATATCTGTGTGCTTCGACAATCTGTTACAACAGATAACATCTTTCTATTGCCTTTTTTATCTTTCCCTTTTCAATTAGCTCTTTGAGGAATATTAAATCTTCAATAGTAGGCTTGCTGCCCCTGTTATCACTTTCTTGCTGCTTCTTGTGGAACGCAATGGCCCCCTAATCATCTGCAACAGCTCAAAGTTAGCTAAAATATAGAGTCCATTGCTTCAGCAATCTTAAACTATTGGAAAACGAACTCTTACATACCACATCAAAAATAATATCATATCACTGGTTTTTCTTGGTAAAATCCTCTTTAGGTAGTCAATGACATGTTCTGCACCAATAAAATGTACCATGTTCAAATTACTGGTGTTACACACTGCAGTGACTTCGGCTCCCAAGTATTTGGCAATCTGTACTGCAAAAGTACCAATACTACCCGAAGCTCCATTAATCAGAACATTATGTCCGCTCTGGATATTTCCTTTTCTAATAAAATGCAGTGCATCAAGGCCTCCAAAAGGAACTGTAGCAGCTTCTTCATAGCTCATATT
>JAUXXK010000037.1 GCA_030681145.1 Methanobacteriaceae archaeon
AGATTTTCAGCATGGTCATATACCACCAATTCTTTAATTTCCGCAACAGGTTTCTCTATAATGATTTCGAATCGGCTTGGTTGTTGGATTTTTTCTCTGCCTTCAATTTCCCATAATTTTTTTAGAAGATTAGGCAAGTAATTTTCATCACCAATGCGAATACTAGTACTATCCTCTTCAGGATTATAAGTGTAGGTGGCGAAATCTTCTAGTAAAACGGGTTTAGGTGTTTTTTGAATCATAATGGCAATAATAAATAACGGTCCTCTAGGATCAACAAAAACCCTCATATCTTTTATTGAACGATTGATTTGTAAATCACGTGTCACTTGTTTTATGATTAGTTCATAAATTTCTGCCCCTTTAGGGTCATAACATTCCACTAACATTTTTTTAGTCCTCTAAGAAGCTAATATTTAATATCATCCAATTATACAAGATACCTATTTGTCATTTCTTTTTCCCATACCCGAAACCAAAAGGGCCGAACCTACAGCCCCAATATACTGAGAATACTCCGGAACCACGACATTTATTCCACCCAAAGTTTCACTAACAGCTTTAACCAACCCTTCAATCAGAGATGTTCCTCCAACCTGAATTAAAGGTTCTCGAACGTCAATTTCCTGAAGTTGTTGTTCATAAACCTGTTCAGCGACTGAATGACATGCCGCTGCAGCAACATCTTCTTTAGTGCTTCCTGCAGCCAGTGAAGTAACCAAATCTTGTATACCAAATACAATACAATAACTGTTAAGTACTGCTTTTCGATAATCACCTTTAATGGCCATGGGGCCAAGTTCCGTGATATCTGCACCTAATCTACGGGCAGTTATTTCTAGAAAACGGCCAGAAGCCCCCGCGCAAATACCCCCCATAGTAAAGTTGTCAGGAATGCCGTCATTTACGGTGATTACCTTGTTATCCATTCCTCCAATATCCAAAACAGTGGCTTCTCCTTGTTGGTGTCCTGCAAGATATACTGCACCTTTAGAATTAACACTTAACTCTTCCTGTATTAATTCAGCTTCCATTTTTTTGCCTATGTTCAGTCTACCATAACCAGTTACTCCCATACCATCAATATCATCCATTTTATATCCTGTGCCTTCCATGGCTTGGTCAATTCCATTCAAAGCTGATTGATTTACATCGGTAGTGGGTAGCCATCCCGTCCCAATAACTTTATTTTTTTCCATTAAAACTACTTTAGTGGTAGTAGAACCAGAATCAACACCCAGAGTTAAGCCTTCCTGTTTTTCCCTCGCCAAAATGTTTTTCCGGGCAACAATAGTTGATAATGCTTCCATTCTTATGAACAATTCATCAGCCTTTGTTCTTTCTGTAAAAGAATACGTTACCACAGGTAAACGTGTTTTTTGTTGAATGAATCGCCTAATTTCATTTCTAACCAGAGCACCCTCTGCACATCTAAAACACGTGGCTATGAAAACCGCATCAGCATCACTTTTACCCTCTACAATAGACATGGCTCGAGCCACCATCAATCTTATTCCAGAACTGGCACAGTTAAATCCAAATTTTTCATAAGCTTCATCAATATAATCAATATCAGTTACTGGAATTACAATTTCCGCTCCAAAAGTACTGGCTGCTTTTTCTATTTCTTTCTGGACACCACTATACTCAGTTCCACATGAAATTTGGGCTATTTTAACCATTTTTTTCCTCCAGCTGGTCTAAAAAAGTGTTAATCTTGTTTACAAGTTCAATAGTTTCATCTTTGGTTTTGGGATATTTAATCTCAAGAGTTGGTATCCCTCTTTTCCTAAGGTAAAAAACACAGAGCTCATTGGTTCGGGCACATCCAATACACCCAAATCCAAAAGGAGCCTCATCCATAATAATTGCTGCTTCAGCCTCTTCAATAATTGGGCCAAAAATTGACATTCTCCCCCTAACTCCTGAAGGAACTTCAATAGCCGCGTATTTTAAGCCTTTAATTGGATCATCTTCAGTAAGATTAAATGGTGGTGAATCTATTTCAGGGTCTTTAATTTTTTTTCTTATTTCATTCTGTAAAACTAAAGCTTTGTGGCCTGCTCTTTCAATCAAATCGGCCAGTATAAGAGAATTTGGTGGAAATATTGCTACTTTCAATCAGGATTCCTCCTTGGAAATATCGTTATTTATAGGTTCTGGTCTGCGAGCAATCTGAATCATATCACTAAATAGGCCTTTAGTAATGTCAACTACACCAATAGCTCCAATAATTTCATCATTTTCTTTTAATGGGACCACTACTAGAGGCATTCCTTTAAATGGGCCAGTTTTAGGTTCTCCACGTGTTGTTTTTCCAGTTTTTAAAACTTTTTCCAGAACTGGGCCAGTGTAATTATAATTAATAACTTTACCGTCTTCTATTCGAACACCAGTGGATTTTTTAGTTCTCATAGTAAGAGGTAGATTATTAACCAGTTCATGAATGGCTAATGCAAAGTTAGCAATTTCTTTTCCTGATGATGATGAATTAATTTTCATTTTTTTATCCCTCATCTTTAATTTTTGATAATTTAGAAGATTTTAAAGATTTTTTAACTATTTCTCGGAAATCATCGACAGATACTTTTTCCGGTTCTTCAATGGTAACTTTTCGAGGTTTTTCAAGGGCTTCGGCCACATGCCCCAATAACCTGAATTCTTTTTCTAATTGGTGAAATCCTTCACGGGCAGCTCCCCTGTGCCCCCTACATCTTCTAGGATCTCCTGGAGGAAACCCTCTATCTTTGGTAAATATATTATAAGGGTCCAATTTTCTAGCTTTTTTAACAGCCTGGTTAACAAATTCCTGATCTCCGTAAACCATAGCACCGTAACATGTGGATTTTATAGTGAGAGGAAGTTCCATCATATGTAATTTTTGCACCAATTCATTTTGACTTATATGGGCTCCGGGGCCTAAAATAATCATTCTGGTTCTTGTGTTATCATCATGACAAACTTCATGATTTTCTTTCGGCGACATAAACTAAATCTCCCTCTTTAAATTTCTCCAAGCTATGGAATCCGTAGATTATTTTTCCTATGATATTAGTACCATTGAATGGCTCTCCTGTAGGGCCAAATTCATCGTTATCTTCAAAACGAACCCCGATAATTCCAGTATGGCGTTTGGACATATTTGTGATCCCAATTTCGCCTTTATAAGTGCATTTATTGGGAGTATTTTCTGGAACCAGACCTTTTGCCTCTTTTGAATCTCCTTCAAACATTATAACTTTCATCCCGGGGAATGCAAAATGGACTTTTAAAGATCCTAATGGAGCATCGAGCAATCCAGAAACTTTTTTAAAGTACCATACTGAGCGAGGTGCTTTTTCATCAAATTTAATTTTAATCAGATTATCTGAATCGATTCCAAACGTTTTTATTTTATTATCCTTTATTATATCCATAGTATATTGAGGTTCTTGGCTAACAACAAGTGCATCATCACTTTGTAGGCCTTCTCTAATGTGTTCAATTCCTTTTTCTTTTAGATAAAGTTCAGCTTCTTTTTGAGTCATAGATAAAGTCATTATCCGCTCAGGCTCAGTTTTAATAGATATTTCATCACCATTTTTAGCGATATCAAGAAGAGGCATGCCACTTTTGACCGTACCAATTACCGTGTGTGAAGGGGTAGAAACCCTGTCTTCGCGGTAAATATACGCTCTTCCAACACCTTTTCCATAATTTCTAATAGATACCGTGCCCCTTTTTCTAGGCCCTATGAGTTCTGGATCTTTTTTTAGGCCCTCCAATGCATAGAAACCAGCAAAAGTATTTGATTCGTAATCAACTTTTATTTTTCCATTTTCAGATAGGGAAAAGAAATGTTCTGTAGATTGTGGGGATTCGCCAGAAGGTTTAACCATCACATAAGTAAATACTTGATTTCCATCTTCTAGTGGGGTTTCAATATCAGTAACCGCAGCACTTTTTATTATACTTTTTCGTTCCACCACAGGTTCCACACTTTTAATAACATCCCTATCCTCTAAATTTAAAACAGTTCTTTTTCCACCAGCTATTCTTGCAAAAACTCCACGATTATTCGCTGGAACCCCATATACTGATGAGTGATTATCTTTAATTAATATGATATGAGTGGATTCAGAAGAAAACCCAGAAAGACTTAATACTACTTCTCCTTCTTCATAAAAAAATTCATCGTGGGTGGCTTCCATCGGAGTAGTTATAGGCCCTATGGCCACTTCGTCGGAAGATGTCCACCTAACACGACGATTTTCGAATTGTTTATAATTTTTTTTCCAGATTTTAACCAATTCATGAGCTTCAGCTTTATCAATCATTTCAATGATAACGCTTCCCCTACTTGTTTTAAGTTTATATTTATCAATATGTTTTTCAAAATCTTCTGTACCCTGAATAATGCTTATAACACACCCCTTTTCATAAGGAGCATTAGTAGATTTAATAGCATCTTTTATAGTGGAACCATCAGGAAGTCCCACCTCCTGGCCATTGACCTTTACCAACATTTAATTCCCTCTTTTTAAGATTAAGTAAAATGTGTGATTACTTTTTAGTTTTATTATAAACTTTAATTAATTTACATTAAAATGGTAAATATTATTAAAGTTATTTGAAATTCTTTATTAAAACATATTACTATTAAAAAAAATGAAAAAATAAATAATTTTTAAAATTATATTAAACTCAAATAATTAATGATTTAAAATCATTGAATAATAATAAAAAATTTTGGGCCAATTAAAAGTGGAAAAAGTTAATTAAAAAAAATATTATAAAAATTTTACCTGAATTCTTCTTCTCTAATGCCCATGATACCATCTTTTTTAAAGTCAAAAACAATTTTTTTATGGCCATCATGTTCCAGATAAAGTTTTTCATCGGCAATTATCTCACCAACAACTGCACCAGTTATATTTACATCTTCCAGTAACTTGAGACATTTTTCTACATTGTGGTCATGAACACTCAGAACAAAACCAGACCCAGGGTAAGATTTTAGCCATTCTTCCCAATTTACTGATTCATTGCGAGGAATTTTTTCCAGTTCTACTATGGCACCCACTCCTGATGTTTCTAGAAGCATACCTAATGTTCCCAGAATTCCGGGGTTGCTAATATCTTTACCAGCAGTAACCAGTTTTTTAGAGCCTAACTTACCCATTACATCAATTTGTGCTTGAACACGTGCAGGGTCTTTGTGAGAGGTGGTGTCCCAGTTTAAAGGAAATCTTGGATGCTGCCTACCATCCAAATCTATGGCCACTACTACTTTATTACCCACAATCGCATCACAGCTTGTAATCAGCGCATCTTCTGACACAATCCCTGTAATAGAAACATCCAGAGCATCATAATGAGCATCAGGGTGCACATGGCCCCCTACCATTGGAACTCCAAATTTTTTAGACCCTTCTTTTATTCCTTCCATAACTGCATGGCTGGTTTTTTCGTTATTAATAGAAAGAATATTAACCATACCTATGGGTTTACCACCCATAGCTGCAATGTCATTTACATTTACCAAAACTGAACAGTATCCTGCCCAGTATGGATCAGCAGACATAAGTTTGCCCCATATTCCATCAGCAGCTAACAATATCAGTTTTCCATCACCAATATCTATTGCAGATGCATCATCACCAAAGTTTAGTATAGTATTCCCAGCAACATTGTAAACATCTTTTAAAGTTGCTGTTATATCTTTAATAGGTTTTTTCCTTTTGATTCCTTCAAAACTTTTTATAGAATCTATAAGAGCGTTTATTTCCAAATCTACACCCCAATAATCTCATTTTCTTTAATAAAATATTTTACAGCAGTATTATCAATGATTTGTAAAATTTCCTTTTTAAAATTTTCTATATCCTCTATTACTATCATTTCTTCCCCACCAAAAGTTTCAGAAAATATTTTCTCTCCAATAATATCATCCCAACCACTTTCCAGTTCAATTATCATGGAACCTCTACTTTTAAATCCTTTTTCCACTACTTGATCTACATCACCATCGGTAATGCCAATAATAGGAACATCAAAACGATATAAAATATCCGCTGCTACTAGGGTGGTATCATCACCCACAGCAACAACCATATCGGCATCTTTAAGGCGATAAATATCTTCGGCAGCATGATTTAAAAAAGCGACTATAAATTTATTCTTAAATTGTCTTGATTGGGTAATTCTGGGATTAACAATGGATCTTCTTAAGAGGCCAGTTTTGACAACGGCATTATTTAAATCAATTTTATCCAGTTTTTCCACACCATGAATTTTTAATTTTCCGCCTTTGATTTCAGTTATAATACCATTTTTTGCAGTTAAAATAACTTCATCACTGGAAGATCGACCAATAACAATTCCATTCAGAAAAATATTCTCATTAGGAGACACTCCTACTAGTTTACGGTGGATTGTATTTTTATGTGTATTTTTAGAAGTTAATCCATTTTTTCCTATGGAAATTTCTTTCATTGCTTCCCTGGGATAAACCAATTTAAGGTTCATTTTAATAGCAATTTCTTTGGCCAACGGTCTGAGAGATTTTCTCCAGGGGATAACACATCCATCTATTTCGCCCGGCCTTTCTATTTGGATGAGTAAAGGTTTAGTTATAGATTTTTTAAAAACCTTGTATCCAAATGCATGTCCAGTTATACATGATTTACCAGAATTTATTAGAAAAACTAAGTCACAACATTCTTCTTGGAATTTATCTATGGACTCACTTGGAAGTCTTTTATTAGATATATCAATTAAATCTTCCATTTTTGCATCAATAACTGCAGTACGTCCCATTGTTCCCCCTAATCGCGCCTTAACATCCCCATATTCTTTTAAAAACCGGATTAATTTTAAGGCATAACCAGAATCAACAATAAACGGTCCGTGTACAACTACTCCAATTTGCATAAATAGTATTAGATATCAATTACTATTTTAAAATTTGTCATATTTTAAAATGTTTTTTATGATTTCATCTGAAAAACCCCGCTTAAAAGTTTTTTTTCAACCTTTTTTTAAAAATTGGGGATCCGCATATTTCACACTCTTTAAAAGTATAGTCTTCAGTATATTGTTTTTTACATCCCTTGCAGACCAGTTTCCATCCATAAACCTCTTTTATGCCAGAAGTTAAAACACTTTTAAATGGTAAGTTTAATAATTTGGAAACATTTTGAATGGAATAATCATCAGTTAATAAAGTAACTTCTCCTTCATTCTTTTTTACATACAATGCCAGAGCTAAAAGTTTTTTATCAGTTTTAGAAAGTCTCAATACATCGCCAGATTTTTTTATGGTGGATTCCACCAGTTCCATGCAATTAGAATCCGGTTCCTGTATATTTAAAAATCCATCATCTAAAGCATTTTTCATGATCATTTTTGATTGTAAATCTTTTAGTTCTTCTGTAACCTCTGAAATAGTATAATTATATTTATCTAATGGCCTGTATCCACCAATAAATGCTGAAGTATCTAAAACTTTGAATTTTGTTCTCATGGTATTCTCCATATAATTAAAAGTATTAAATCTCTTTTGAAAAACATCTTTAAATAAATGATCTCATTAAAAAAGAGGTTAATTCAAATTATTTAATTGATTGAAGTATTATTTACAGTTCAAGAGGATTATACAAAAACTTTTTATACTTTCAAAAACATATAGTTATTGCGGGTAGGGTGCTAAACTATTAAACTCATGATTGTTGCTAAAATTGGTATTAGAACCGCCTCCGATCCAATTTTACCCCTACCCAATTATTAATTCTTAATTTTTTTTATTACTTAATTTTAGCTAAATTAATTCATCTTATAAAACTTTTTATTAAATTCTTTACGAAAATAATATTAATAAGCCTCTGAAATTAATAATAATTTAATTATAAATTTTTATTCTTAAAATTTTCTTATTATTGTTTAGCATTAAAGATTATTATACTCCTTCTAGAAGATTATAAGATAAATTTTAAATTAAATATAATTATTCTTTATAAAAATATTTACTATTAATGGTGATTAAATGAAAAGTGAAAGCATGGAAACACATAAAAAAAATGTTCCATCCCATATTAAATGTGGAGTGATAACCCTCAGTGATTCTAAATTCGATGAATATAAAAAAAATAGCTGCACATGCAATGATTTATCAGGACATCTGCTGTTAAAAACTTTAATAAATAAATACGATGTTGAGTGTTATACCATTATTCCAGATGATGCGAGAATACTTTTAAAAACTATTCAAAAAATGGTTGATCGAGTAGATATAATCATCACTACAGGCGGTACCGGCATTGGTAGCAGGGATATAACTGTAGAGACTATTAAAGAAATATTTGAAAAAGAATTAGATGGTTTTGGAGAAATTTTCAGATCAGAATCATATAAACTACTGGGTACTGGAGCAATTCTAAGTCGGGCCACAGCAGGAGTTTACAATAAAACAATTATAATTGCAATGCCTGGATCTCCTAATGCAGTTCAATTGTGCCTTGATATCATATTTAATGAACTGGGGCATTTAGCCAGACATTTAAAAGAGTGAAAATTATTAAATTAATTTATTCTTTAAAATTTATATAATTATTAAAAAAATTGGAATATGATTCTTAATTTTAAATCTTATTTTTCTCGAATTCTTCAATAGAAATTAATGCTTCTAATTTAATCCCTTTCTTATTAAAATTATTTGAAGCACCTTCACATCGATCAACCACAACAAAAGCCCTTTTTACATGACCAT
>JAUXXK010000045.1 GCA_030681145.1 Methanobacteriaceae archaeon
CCGTATCGTAAATCTCTTCATTACTCATTTTTGATAATTCTTTCCCGGTAACTATTGTATCCTCGCCATGGCCAATGCCTAAATTTTGGCTAATGGCTTTTGCAGTTAAAGCATGGTCACCTGTTATCATCACGGTCCTTATCCCAGCGTCCTTTGATTTTTGGATTGCTCCGATTACTTCTTCACGGGGAGGATCCATCATTCCCTGTAGTCCTAGAAAAATTAGATCATCCATATCTTCCTTGAGAAGTTCTATGTGATTATTTGAAACTGATTTATAGGCAAATCCCAGGACTCTTAATGCATCTCCAGCCATTTTATCTGCCATTTGAGATATTTTATCATGATCTAATTGTTGTATCTGTCCCTGAATCATCTGGTTTTTGCACATTTTCATTATCTTTTCCGGGGAACCCTTGACATAAATTATATTTTCATTCTTGTCCTGATTTATTGTGGCCATGTATTGGTTTTCGGATTGGAAGGGTATCTCATCCAAGCGAGGTAATTTTTCCTTGATATTGGCCTTATAAGCAGAAACTATTAAAGCGCCCTCTGTGGGATCCCCCATAACTTTATATTGATTGTCATTAACAAAAGAAGCATCATTACAAATTAAACCAGTTTGAAGGATTTTAATCAGTTCTTCTCCTTCATCTGCAACATTAATAACAATTTCATTAGATATAAAGTCTCCGTGGGGTTTATAACCCTTACCACTAACCTGGTAAGTTTTATTTCCACAGTAGATATTTAATACCGTCATCTGGTTTTTGGTTAGTGTACCGGTTTTATCTGAACATATAACGGTGGCATGGCCTAGAGCTTCAACAGAAGGTAATTTTCTTATTAAAACATTCCTGCCGGCCATATTTTTTACTCCGAATGCCAGAGTTATTGTTAAAACCGCAGGCAGGCCTTCAGGAATAACCGCCACTGCAAGAGAAGCTGAAGCCATGAAAGAATAAATAATTCCATAACCAAACCAGAAAGATAATATAAAATTCAAAATTGCGATAATAATGATACTAATCACAAGAATCTGAGTAAATCTTTCCATTTTTTTCATAAGGGGGGTCATTATTTTATGAGTTCCCATGATGATGGTGGCTATTTTACCCATCTCTGTTGATTCACCAGTAGATACCACTACTCCCTCTCCAGAGCCCTGGGTTATGAATGTTCCACTAAAAGCGATAGATTTTTGATCAGCTGGAGGAATACTGTTATTATTGATAACATCAGAATTTTTATGAGCCGGCATGGACTCTCCAGTTAGTGAAGCCTCATCGGCATGTAAATTTTTTGAACGGAAAATACGTAAATCAGCGGGTATTTTAGTTCCACTTTGCATTATAACTACATCACCTGGAACAACTTGCCTTGAAGGAATGGTAACTTTATCTCCGTCTCTAAGTACACTAGATTCGTGGACCATCATTTTTTCCAAAGCTTCAATGGAAGATTCGGCTTTCCCTTCCTGAATGAATCCAATGATGGCATTAGCAATTACCACACCTGAGATAACCGCCACATCTACTAATTCGCCAAGAAAAGCTGTTACTACAGCAGCAATAATTAAAACATAGATAAGGGGGTTGTTGAACTGCTTAAGAAACCTAAATATCGGGCTGATCTTTTTAAAGGTTATTTCATTGTATCCATACTTTTCTAACCTTTCCTTGGCCTCTTGTGATGTAAGTCCTTTTTCACTTGATTTCAAGATTTCAAAGGTCTTATCTTGTGACAACTGATACCATTCCTTTTGATTGGACATTAATTATATTTTTGTCAAAATAGATTATATAATTTTATACACATGAAAAAAAGGTAGATTTTATCCATTATAAATCCATAAAATGGATATTATTCTGTGTTTTAAAAATTATTTAAATTTAAATAAATAAAAAAAGAATATGGTTTATTTATCTAACCAAGAAAAAAAAGAGGAGTATCCTTTACCAGTATACAAAACTATATTTTTTAACCAATGCAGGATTACCAGTTAATTTTATTGATGCCACACCCTTACTATTGGTTTTCCGGGCATAAGTTTTGCCCTTGTAAATAATGAATACCTTTTTATTCTTGGCTATTTTATTACTCTTCTTTTTAACTTTGATGGTTATTCTGGTTTTGCTACCAGATTTTGTATATTTATTGGATATTTTATAACCATAATAAGTTTTATAAGATGTTGTATCATATCTAGTAGATTTATATACTGTTTTAGCGTAATATTTAGGCATTAACGTATAAGAAACCATATTTGCAGTATAATCACTATAAACAGTTGTTTTTGTGTACCCATATGCTCCTGGAACTTTGGTCCAAATTTCATTTATATAATTCCCGTAAGAATCATATCCTGTTTTACTATAGCTACTAGTTGCTGTAACAGTACTAACAGCACAAAGGCCTACAAGTAAAACAGCTAATAGAGCTAGAATATATCTCTTTTTCATTAAAAAACCACTCCAAAAAATCATATATATGTAACATTTACTTACATATGATATGTATTGAACATTAATATAATTTACTAAAAAAGTTAAAAAAATAAGGTTTCTTAAAAAAATCTAAAGATTATCAAATATTATTAACTACAATACTAACGTAAATAAAAAAAAAATAAAATATCTTATTATAGATAAACAATTAGTTTCTTAACAGTTAAATCATGAAAATTTAAAAATGAAAATGTATTTTAAGATTATTAAATTAGAATGACTTTCCAGCAATATAATTACCAACCATTTCAGGCATTTTTATATCATTAGGTATAGTAACTTCTAATTTTTTATCCAGTATGACATTGTCAATTAAAAATTCAAATTGTCCCTCAAAAGCAATAGACTCTGAATCAGCTTTTAAGATAATTTTAACCTGAGATAACTTCTTAAGCAAATTTACTTTTTCCTGGAATAAGGTTGAAGCTTCAGCTATTTTAAATCGTGATGGAATTTTTTCTGAGTCAAGGTCTATAACGAGATTTTCTGAAACTTGAAGGGTTTCAGATCTACCTTTAACTCCCAGAACAGATATATAAACTGAATCTAATTGAGCCCTATAATCAAATTTTATAAGATAATACTTGCTCATCATGATAAGAGTAGTTTGTATTTATAAACAGTTATATCTTTTGGTTAAAATTGTAATTAAAGTGAAAATTTAGAGATAAATTAAATAAAACTATCAATAATATCCCATCTAAAAAAATTTTAGGATTATTAAATAGAAAATTATCAATAATACATCAACTATATATTAATTGATGAGTAACCATAAGGTCTTATCCTATGAGGATAATGGCCACTTCATTAAAACCCAGTCATTTAAAGAGCTCTTTAATTTACTGAAAACGTTAAAAAGAGGTCAGGGACGTTTTATACATGTCATGGGCACGCCCGGAACTGGTAAATCTGCTAATATATATCAAGCCCTGTCCCAGCTAGATCTTAATGTTTATGACGCTTTTTTGTTTATTGACATTGATAGTACGTCTTCAGAAGTTTTAGATATATTTTGGGATACTATTCAACGTGATATGGGAGTTACAAGACATAAGGAAATTTACGAGAAAGCTTCTACCTATGATTTTGTATTATTTGCCGATAGATTCCTGGACTCAGAATATTTAGATCCGGATAAAGTTGGCCTTGGTCTCTGGACCGAAAAACACGGCCCCAGCACATTTCCATTTTATTTTAGAATATTAGTAGAATACATTAAGAATAGAAATAAATTGAAAAATATTAATGTAATCACCCAAACTGCATGGGTTTTAAAATTTAGAGGAGTAAGATACGACATCCTAACGGATTTTGGCCTTTTATCACGTTTTCTGGTTTTTTTAATTAAACAATTATTTGAAGTTGTTATAATATCATATAGCCATGATGAAGTTAATAAAATTGTCAGAAACCATCCTTTGGCTGGAAATGATGAGGAAATTGAAGATTATATTAAAAAATATGGTAATAGGCCTCGATTTATATTTGAGGCTCTGGAGAAAGATTCTGAATAACTTTAAATGCTTTTTTTGTTGTAGACTAATCTATTCCTACACCAAATTCCGAACCTTTTAAAATGGCTGTTGAATTGGTAAAGAAATTCCAATTTTTAACCACTAATTACCCTGTTTCTATTTTTCCAGGCAGAAAATAGCTTATAATAAATCCTAGCATTAAAATTGCGGCCAGTATATCAAAAATCAATTTCATGGCCAAGCTAATAGTTTCATTTACAATTTTATTTACCTGTGGAATCATTGCGGGAGGTATATTCCTTGGTTCACTGGTCTGCATATGTTCCACGTAATGAAATGAACTGTTTCTGATTTGTTCCGTTGTCATATTAGTGGCAATTCCTGAATCTTCTATAGATGCAGTTAGGCCTGTAAAAATGCCTACCAAGAACAATACTCCAATTAAAGCAGTTCCCACAGAATATCCTAAATTTTTAAAGGCATTCATAAATCCTGAAGCATCTGATTGTTGGCTTTTTTTAGCAGATGACATGGTGATATTGTTTAATTGGGAAAGTAAAAGACCTATACCTACTCCAAATATAATGGTTCCACCGACAATATCCATTGCTTGTGTATCCATGCTAAAAGTTCCTCCCAATAGCCATGTTCCTATGGCTGAAATTAGAAAACCTATCATCAAAATGTATTTTGGGTATATGCGGGAGGATACTTTTGCACCCATAAGTGAAAAGAATAAAATGGTTATTGATGCTGGTAAAAGGACTACGCCTGTCATAAACGCACTAAGTTTAGTTACCTGCTGGAGGAATACTGGAATTATGAACAAAAACCCGGCAAGTGGTATATTCTGTATTACTGATATTATGTTCCCTAACCCAAACACTCGATTTTTTAGAAGAGATATATCTGAAAGCGGTTCTAAATCATGGTTAATTCTTCTTCTCTGCCATAATAAAAATAATATAAATAGAATGGCACCGGGCGCAACTAACCATGGTACATAAGACCAGTAATCAGGTCTTGCCATTAGCAGTATGCCTAGAACAATTAGTATAAGAGATATTATCGATAAAAAGGCCCCCACTATATCTAAATCTTTCCATTTAAGTTTAGGTTTGGATTCTGAGAGGACATTTCTAAAAATCAAAATAATAACCAAGAAAATAATTTCAGAACCAAAAACCATTCTCCAAGAAAGGTATGTGGTGAAAACTCCACCAATAATAGGACCCACAGCAGCACCCATGGCAGATATACCACCCCATATCCCAAAAGCAATAGTTTTATCCCGACCAGTGTAACTGGATCCCACAAGCGTTGTTGTGGCCGGTAAAATCAAGGCAGCACCAATGCCCTCTAAAACAGCCCAACCTAAAAGTAACATTCCAACATTAATGCTTAGGGTAGAAACAATAGTACCTGAAGTATATATAAGCACCCCTATCAAGAATGTCTTTTTCCTACCCAGGATGTCCTGGATTTTACTTCCAAGCAATAAAAATGATCCAATAATAAGAGCATATAAAGCAATAATGGCCTGAATATTAGATAAAGTTGTATCAAAATCTTTAACCAGTGTGGTGATGGCCACATTCATGGCTGATGAATCAAGAACTATTATAAATACCGCCATACAAGCGATAATAACTACTCCCCATTTATAGGGTTCTTTGGTTACTATATCTTTG
>JAUXXK010000047.1 GCA_030681145.1 Methanobacteriaceae archaeon
GTTAGCTGAAGTTTAGATTATTTTTTTTAAAATCTTTTTTATGTTCTAATTATGAAATATGCTAATACTTTAAATAAATTACACTTCATCTTTTTTTGAATTAATTCCAAATACTTTTAAACATTTTTTTCAAGGGCCTTCTGTAAATGTGAAGGTGTATAAATGTCCCCAGCACCATCAATAAAGCTAACTCCGCGTGCCAATATGTTATCCCAGAATTATATACTGTAGAGATACCTAACTTAATCATTAAAGTTAGTAAAACTCCTGTCAGGCCAGTACCTATATAACCAATAGTTACCAGGATATTCCATATTCTTTTGTGCTGTTTTGGTTTTAAAATTCCATTTTTAAATAGATAATATGTGAAAAGATAGGACCCAATAATGATTATGGTGATGGGGAGTATGTGAAAATTGGATCCTTCAGTAGCTCCCTCTAAGGCGTCGGGCCCGGTATCAGATACCTCTAATGCGTTATCATCAACTGGATCTATTGTATCATCATCTAATTGAGTGCTTTGTGAAGTATCTTGAGATGTAGAGCTATCATCACCCGTATCAGATGAACTGGTTTGGGTAGTAGATACCTCAGAAAGGGCCAGATCACATGATCCACTCCCATCTACATCTATATATCTGGAACATTGTCCAGGGTATGGGTCAAAATCTAGGCCATATGGACACCCTCCGGCACAGGAGCCTTCCATGGTTGCCGCGGCAATTATAGGTGCTGTGGCTAGAGTTCCCAATATTTTAGCCTGGCGGGGAGATAGATTATCATAAAAAGACTTGGCCCGGATAAAAGAGTGTTTAATCTTTTCTTTTATCTTCTTTTTTTTCATGAATCCATTCTCCTTTTCTTCTTATGCCCAAATAATGTTTTTTTAGTACTTTTCCAGTAAATATGAAAATGAAAAACAGCTACCAGGGTCATGGTTATTCCTAATTCCACATGCCAGAATAAAAGGTCAAAGTTTACGGTGGATACAATTCCCATTTCCATTAATATCATGAGTATAAATCCAGCCCCACCGGATATAATAAATGAAGCCAGCAGTATGATATTCCATAAGTTAATGTGCAGGCCTTTTTTTATTAATCCCAGTTTGTAAAGAGAATAAGTAGATAGGTAAGCGATTAAAAACGGGAGAGATGGTATTAGTATATTATAACTCATAAATCACCCTCCTTTGATTAGAATTTAATTATTTGATTTAATTTTTAGATTTGTGTAAGTTTAAATTTATTTTATATTGACTCTTCAGAGTCGATTTTATAATATTGATATTAAAAATATATAAAACAAATTATTTAAAAAAAAATAGGATTAGGAATAAAATTCAATATTCCTTAATCAATACTTAATATTCCCTTTTTTGTTTCTAGTGGCCTTATTCTTAGCTAACCTTGATTTTTTACCCACAGAATAAATACCGTATCCCTTATTTTTATGGGCATTGTTGGCCCCAATTAGAGACTTATAGCCCGATGAATAAATCCCATTTCCCCTATTATATGATGCGGTATTATAAGTGATGATGCCGCTGCGGGATTTAGAGAATATACCGGTTTTATAGTTGCTGTTGGCATTATTTTTATATATCTTTGCCAGAGCCCCGGTAACATATATACCGTGCCCCCGGTTAGCATGGGCATTGTTTTGGACTATGGTGGCCGAAGAACCACCAGAATAGATTCCGTGGATCTTATTAGAATACACTTTGTTAAGGTAGATAATGGCCTTAGAGCCTTTAGAATATACCCCGTATCTATTCTGGTATACCGTATTTTTCTCTATATCTACGTTGTAACCAGTGGATAGTATACCGTAAAGGTAATTGTACATCACCTTATTCGACACCACGAAATTTTTGCTCCCGGTGGAGTAAATACCATTTAGAGTATTTTTATTCACGGTACTGTTGTAGATAACTGATTGGCTGCCGGATGTTCTGATACCGTTTTGTTTATTGTAACTGGAGGTTGTATTCTGGATTAAAAGGTTTCCTCCGGTGGAATAAATACCATTCAAGGTATTGTAGGTTATTATTGAATTAAAAATCCGGGTTTTGCTTCCATAACTTAATATTCCATTATTCTTATTGGATTTGGCCTGGATATTTGCTATAGTACTGTTTAGTCCTTGTGTATAGATCCCGTTTTTTAAATTTGAAGATAATGTGGCCCCATATAAAGTGTTGTTGGTCCCGGTGAGGTATACCCCATTCAAAGTATTGTTACTGGCACCCGCACTATAAATATAGTTATAATTACCTGTGGAGAGAATACCGGTTTGCTTATTATTATTAGCGGCTATAACATACCATACATTGGCATTATTTCCTTTTAAATAAATTCCATTCATTTTATTGTAATTTGCATCCCAAATAAGAGTCATCCTAACACCGTTTCCGGCAGAATAAATACCATGGTATCCATTGTGGCTGGCCGAAATAGTACTTAATGTGGTATTGGCCCCGGTGGAATACACACCATTCATGGTGTTATTGGTGAGTGTTGAAGAGGATATGGTGTTATTGGATCCCGTGGTGTATACTCCATTCATGGTGTTATTGGTGAGTGTTGAGGAGGATATGGTGTTATTTGTCCCGGTTATTGAAATACCATTACGGTAATTATATCTGGAATAAATAGAGGTGAATGTGTTACCAGTCCCTGTTGAATTTACTCCAGAATAGATATTGTAATATGCATAGGAATTTTTAAGAGAATTATTGTTCCCGGTGATGTATACTCCATTCATGGTGTTATAATGAGCATAGGCCTGAGATATGATGGCGTGGTTACCCTGAGAATACACTCCGTGTTGGGTATTGTAAAGGGCGTTATTTGAGGTGATGTTGGCTTTAGGGCCCTGAGAGTAAATACCTGACTTTTTATTGTAATTGGCCGTGTTATTATGGATGGTTACATTGTTCCCAGTAGAGGTGATTCCAGTACCATTATTAGAAGTTAATCTATTGGAATCAATCCGGGTATTCTCACCGGTGGAGGTTATACCGTTATTTCCACTAGAAGATACATTATTACTTTTAATCTGGCTGCTGTTTCCTTTAGTTGAGATCCCATCATTTTTACTGTAGGTTACTGAGTTGTTTGTTATCTGGTTGTTGTTTCCTTTAGTTGTGATTCCATCATTTCCACTAGATTTGACCTTATTATTAGTGATAGTTGTGTTATTGCCAGAAGAATTAACACCAGATAATGCACTACCAGTTATATTGTTATTGTTGATTTGGACATTATTGGCCGTGACCAGGACACCGTTACGGGTAGAGGAACTAATGTTACTATTATTAAGGGTAGTATTATCTCCTTCAATATTCACCGACCCATTGATATTAAATCCGGTGATATTGGTGCCGGCCGCTGAATTTAAAACACGGATAACATCATCTGCTGCAACATTACTTGTGAGGTTAACT
>JAUXXK010000050.1 GCA_030681145.1 Methanobacteriaceae archaeon
TTTAGCTGAAACACAGTATCCTGGATTTAACACGGCTAAAAATACTTTAAGTGACTTAGGTGGTAGTTTTCCCCAGGGGGAGGCTGCAGCAGCTATATTTAATTTTAGTATTATTTTAGCAGGAATCTTAGCCATAATTGCAGTGATTTTAATTTTAAAAAGTGGGGGCTGTCGCTTATTTTCCACTGGCTTGACCTTAATGGCCATGGGGGCTATTGGGGTGGGATTATTTCCAGGATATACTGGAGGCGTCCATGTATTATTCGCCATGATGGTATTTATTTTTGGGAGTATGGCATTGTTATTCTCTTATAGGTTGGGTCTTAATATACCGATGGTGGTGCTATCTTTTATACTGGGCCTTTCAACTCTAGGTATAACTCTGTCCCTTTTTATATGGGGGTCAGGAATAGAAAATTTTTTAGTGGCTCTTTTAGGTGCAGGGGGAACCGAAAAATTCATTCTTTACCCTCAAATTCTTTATTTAGTTGCTTTAGGCGGTTATATGGCCAGCAGGGGTGAAGATTGGGTTAGACTAAGATTTTTTAGCCAATAAACGGTTTAATTTTTTTAAATATATGGTTCATTGACATTAGATTAAAGAAATAATTCTACTCAAAAAATAATGAAGGGAAAATCATGAAAGATCAACAAAAATGGGATTACTTTGACCAAGGATTAGACCTTTTTGACGATAGAAAATATGAAAAGAGTTTAATATTCTTTGAAAAGGCATTAAAAATAGATCCTTCTCTTGAAAATGCTATAGCTTATAAATCATTTATTATAACTGAACTTGAATCTTTAAAATCCTCTTTAAATTATATTGAAAGCAATATAAAAGAATATCCAGAATATGGTTCACTTTATTATCTTAAAGCTAACATTCTTTCGGATTTAGAACTTTTTCAGGAGTCAAATGATTACTTTGACATAGCAATTAAAAATGGCTTTGAAGAAGAAATTACATATTATGGTCGTGCCTACAACTATTTAGGGTTGGGTAATTGTGAAAAAGCCATTCCTTTTTTTGAAAAACATTTAGAAACTAATGTAGACGATGTTCAATCGTGGTGTGAAATGGGAAATTGCCTAAATTTACTATCAAGATTTGTTGAATCCATTAGATGTGAGGATAAGGCCTTGGAAATGGATCCTGACTATTATCTTCCTTATTCTTACCAGGGTGAGGCTTGGATGGGCTTGGAGGAATACGAAAAAGCAATTATTTGCTTTGAAAAAGCATTATCCCTAAATCCTGGTGATGAAAATTCTATTTTAAATAGGGATAAAATTTTAAAAAAACAATATATTTAGGAGGCAATGGACCCAAAAATTTCTTTAAATTTAAATTTTTGGCCATAATAATCCTTTAAATTTTAATTTTTAATCTTTCCACAAACAAACATTAAAACTGTTTTGTTTAATCGTAAATAAAAAAATTAGTACTGTAGGGCTATTAACATTAAAATATATTCTTGCAGGCAACTATTCAGTTTTATTTATTTAAACACCATATGCTATTTTGATTCATGCCCATGATTCAATATCCTCTGATTAAAATGGATATTCAATTTAATATTTTTTTACAATTTATATAAATTTTAATTGATAAAAAAAACTTAAACAACTTATAACAACCCATATGATTATTATCGGTTAATAGTATTTAAATCATGTTTTAGCAAGATTAAATTAGTATATTCCGATTTTAGAACTTTTAAATTTTCGTGGATTTTCAACTTAACCACTAATATAATGTTCAATATTTTCATATAGTATCATTAGTAAGTTTTAATATAATAAAATAAATATTGTTTAAATCATCAACCGAGAACTAGAATCGCATTAAATAGTTTGTCCAAATATGTAGTAATCATAAATTAATTTCAAATTCACAATAAAATATCAGGAGAAATAAATTGAATAGTAATCAATCTAAAAAACTTTATCAAAAAGGCATAGAATTGCTCGCACATGGCAAATCACAGGAAGCCATGAATTACTTCCGTGAAGCTGTAAAAACTAACCCTTTATGTCTGGAAGCACATTTGGAGCTAGGATATATTTTAGGAACAATGGAAAACTATGAAGACGCATTAAATTCATTTAATCACGCTTTAAAAATACAAAACAATTTTCCAGGACTTTTTGGCCAAGCTTTATCCTTCTTTTTAATGGAAGACTATGAAAATTCTCTTAATTCTTTTAATGAGGCGTTGGAGATCGGTGAAAATGAGGATGTTTGGTATTACAAAGGAAACTGCCACATTTTTCTTGGTCAGTATGATGATGCAGTCAATTGTCTGGAAATTTCCATATCCATGGATCCTGATTTGATAGAGGCCTGGAATGATTTGGGTGTCACCTACAGTATAATAGGGGAAGATTTTAAAGCTGAAGAATGTTTTAGAGAAGCCTTAAAGATTGATAATTACTTTTTTCAAGCTATATACAATCTCGGCGTTACTCTTGCGGATAAAGGGCAGTATGACGAGGCACTAAAATACTTGGACAGGGTTCTGAAAATCGAACCAGATAACTTCAAAGCACTATTTTACAAAGGAAATGTATTATATTTCATGGAAAAAGATGAAGAAGCCACCGAATACTTCAAAAAAGCTTTAATTAGTGATGAAAAGCAGGAAGAACTGTGGAATTATTTGGGATATGTTCAGTCCAGTCTAGGCCAGAATCACGAAGCGGTTGAATCTCTTAAAGAAGCAATTAAACTCAAAAAAGATTATGATGTACCCTATTTAAACTTAGGCAACGTTTATTTAGATATGGGTAAACAAGATCTTGCTTTAAAATGCTATGAAAAAGCTTTAGAAATTAATCCGGATAATGAAGAAGTGCATTTTCAGAAGGATTTATTAAATGAGGATTTGAATTAAACTAAGGAGCTATAAAATGAATGATCAAGCTATTAATCACTTTGAAGAAGGAAAAAAATATTCAGAATCAGAAAAATATGAAAAATCAGTGATATCGTATGAAAATGCTTTGAAAATTGATCCTGATTATCAAGAAGCTTATATTGAATTGGGATACTCTTTAGGTAACTTGGAAAAATATAAAAATGCTTTAAATGCTTTTGAAAATGCTTTAAGAATTGGAAATAATGCCTCAGCACTTCATGGGCAAGGATTAACTTATTATTATATGGAAAATTATTCAAAAGCAGTAATATCTTTTGAAAAAGCATTAGAAATGGATGAAAGTAAATGGGGAAGTTATTATACTTCAAGATGCTACTTCCAAATGGATGACTATGAAAATGCTTTAAAATATTTGGATAAAGCTTTAGCCATAAACAATAATTTTTTAGAGGCCTGGAATGACAAAGGAGTTATTTATAGTATCTTAAAAAAAGATCAAGATGCATTAGATGCATTTGAAGAAGTTTTAAGGATTGATAATAATTATTTGCCAGCCATATATAATTTAGGAACTACATTGGCTGATTTAGGTAGGTATAATGAATCATTAGCTTGTTTAAATCGTTTAATTGAAGTAGATAGCGAAAATTTTAAGGCTCACTTTTACAAGGCTAACGTATTATTCCTTATGCAAAAACCTGAAGAAGCTATGGGATCATTTAAAAAGGCGATTGAATTAGATAATCAGCAACCAGAAGCTTGGAATTATCAGGCTTGTGTTTTGGCTAGCATGGGTAACACTGAAGATGCAATAAAATCACTGGAAAGGGCTATTTCTTTATATTCTGATTATGAAGCGGCTTATATGAATCTTGGAGTTATTTATAAGGGTTCTGAAAAATTAAAAGAAGCTATGGCCTGTTTTGAAACTGTTTTAGAAATTAATCCTACTAATTCTGAAGCATTAAGAGAAAAAAATGAATTAATCAATTGATTTATTAAGAAAACCACTAATAACCACCACTTCTTCGAAAAAAAATCTTTCTCGTGCGGTAATTTGTACATTAAAACCCATTTTTTTTAATTTTTGGCACGATTTTTCAATATCTGATAATGAAGACTGAACTAGTTGTACAGTACCTTTATTATTTAAATGATTTTTTACATTATCTAAGAAAGGATCAATTACTTCTCGGCCATTTATACCACCGTTCCAAGCATCATCTAAATGATCGTCTACACCTTCATCTTTTTCACTTGGTAAATATGGGGTATTGAATAGAACAAGATCAAATTTCTCATTGAGCACTGGATTGAAAAGATTACCATTACGAATTTCCAAGTTTTTTACATCATTCAATTTTTTATTAGCAATGGCACATTTTATTGCATAAGGGTTAATGTCAGTAGCTACTACTTTTAGGGCAGTTTTAGATGCATTTAATCCTATAATTCCAGTACCAGTTCCTATTTCTAGTACAAAATCTCCTTTTTTAATCAATAGATTGTTTGATAACATGAAACTATCTTCTGCAGGATTATATACATTTTTGCAGGTTTTAATATGCATTCCGCTGTATTCTATCATGATTTTCCCTATTAAATAATTAAAAAGAGTATTGTATTTTCTATTATTTACTAAAACTTCAGATATTCCTCAAATTTTTTAAGTTCAATTATAAAAGAATATAAATTATATTTGAAAACATTTAGAATTTAGAATAATATTTAATCTATTAGAAATTGCTAAAATGTCTTTGGGCGATAATTTAAATACTCTATCTTCTAGTAAATAACAATCCATTTTTTTCAAAATATTATTAATTTCTTCCTTTTTATACTCTCCTATCTCATGAAAAGACTCTTTTAAAGCTTTTTTAGCTTTTTTACGTCTGTGCTGAAATATGGCTCGCACAACTGAAGCAAAAAAATCATCCAATTCAATTTCTTTAAGTGGAACTAATTTTACCACAGAAGAATCTACCTTTGGTGGTGGAATAAATGATTGGGGTGAAACATTATCCAATAGTTCCACAATGGCTTTGAAATGTATCATCACAGATAATCTGGAATAATGTGGGCTGTCTACTTGCGCATTCATCCTTTGAGCAAATTCTTTTTGATACATTAAAATGGCCAGATCAAAATCATACTCCAAAAATTTGAAAGTTATAGGAGAAGAAATTTGATAGGGTAAATTTGATACAATCTTGTTAAAATGAGGGAAATCAACTTTTAAAGCATCACTATTCATTATTTCTACATTGTCCAGACCAATTTCTTCCAGACGATTATTTAAAATTTGAGCAATGCGTGGGTCTTGTTCGATAGCTATTACTTTTTTTGCTACAGAAGCCATGGGCAAGGTTAAAGTTCCAATACCGGAACCTATTTCCAGCACAGTATCATATGAATTTAAATTGGCAAAATTAAGTATTTTTTTCCTTTTAAAATCATCAATTAGATAATTCTGACCTAACTTCCGATTTAAGACAATTCCATAATCTTTCAGAATCTGCTTGGTTTCCTGAGCCAATGAAACAGTCCCTAAATCTTTTTTATGGAGGGGCACTTATATTCTCCCTAAAAAATAATTATAAAAAATAGAATATTTAGGGGTTATTTTGGTCTGGCAGGTGGCCTGGTAAATAAGGTGTATTTTTTTTTCCCTCTGGTGGCCGGTTCAGCATCCATTTCAATTAAAACCCTTTTGACCATAAGTTTAACAGGATCTTTAAGGGCTGGGACCCTTTCTTTAAGATTATCAAAGTTTTCAAAAGGTTTTTCCTCCCGGGCCTTGAGGATATCCCACATATATTTTTTACCAATCCCTGGTAAAAGTTCTAGTTGGTGTAATCTGGTACTCAGAGGTCCGGCTTCATTGAAAAATTTGATGAATTTCTCCTCTTTAGATTTTATAATCTCTTCAATGACGTATTGTAACTCTACTCGGGACGTGGCGGTTAAATCATCATGCTTTAATCTGCGATTCACACGGGAAACTTGGTCTCGCTTACCAGAACCAATGTAAACTTCGTCATGTATTTCTATTTCTGTATCTGGCTTGGGTGAAAGTTCTAAAAGGGTAAATTCTTCTTTACCTATGGCTTGGGCCACGGGTTTTCTTTTAAATGTCGAATGACCCTCCTTGATGTAACCCAGAGGCAGATAATCGAGTATTATTGCGTAATCTTCCATGCAATCACAAACTAACAAAAGGATATTTTCCATTCTTTTAAAGAATCCGAACTAAAAGGATTTTACTATTAAGTCCGGTATTTTTCAACTATTTCTAGGATTTTTTTCAGATCCTCATTTTTTATGGGGACCCTTTCCTTGGCAAAAAGTAGCCTAAGGTCTGCCAAATCTTGAGGTAACATATCGGTTATTTTGATGGCATATTTCTTTTTAACCACTTCTTCTAGTTCTCCAATTAATTTATTGGATTCTTCCACTTCCAGCTTGGAGAATTTAATTACATGGTCTAAAGTGAGATTTTGCTCATAATTAAGTTCATGATCCTCTGCAAAATTTTCCAGTATTTCTTTAACCTCGGCAACGGAGATTGGATCGGTCTCCAAAACCTTTTTCCCTATCATGGGAATCACTCTTGTATTTTCAAGTGTTCAGGCCTTACAATAAGTTTTTTAGCTTTGTTTCCATCGTTTAAAGATACGATGTAAGCCCTGCCTCTGGTTTCCAATACTTTAGCAGTTTTGCCGTGGAATCTAGGGTGGGGTTGGCCTTTTTGAACGCTTGGGTCGATTATTATATGTACTAAATCATCTTCGACAAATTTTTGAATTTTTTTAGTAATAGGGTTTGATCTCCCTGGCCTTTTAGTTACTTGAAGTTTGTGTCTTGTTTTACTTCTAAAACCTCTTGATCTTTGCATATTTTAAACCTCCATAATGACCTTTCGGTCGGTAAACATATAATAGAATTGCAATTGCCTCAGATATCACAGAATAGGCAATCCATATTTCTCAAATTTGATAAAGATTATTAATATTAGAGAAAATTCGAATGATCAACTACCTAAGGTGTGTTTAATCGACCATCAATATCTATTAGAATAAACTATTTATTGTTGCTATTAATATATTTTCCCATTAATAAATAGAAACTTAATTTTTTAGATACCTACCTCCAGAACATCCAGTTCCACACATAGTGCTGAAGTTCTTAAAACCTGACTTACATTGGGTTGTGTTCTCTTTTCATCTCCAGATATTAATTCTTTGATATAAAGTCCACCTTGGCCTTTTATAATTAATATAATATTATTAGAATCGATAATTTCGGCTTTTATGTCCATAACCTCTCTGATCCTAATTTTATCTGCCCTACGATGAGAAACTCTAGTAGGTGTGCGCTGTTTTATTATCTTAAGAGATTTTAGTTTTTTAAGGTCTTCTTCATTAATTCCATCTTTCAGTTCTACATGGGCTTGGTAAATTTTGTACGTATCTGGAGAAGACATTTTAATCTCTGCTTTACGGGAGCGAATAGAATATTTCAAGTCTTGAACTTCCACTTTATTGGATGCATGTTCATTAATACTTTCAGTGAGTTTTTCAAGATCCAAAACTCTCCGATGAGGTTCTTTTATTTCCAATACAAAAGGTCTACCATTTCCTAACATCCTAACATCAATATCTTCCCTTCCT
>JAUXXK010000067.1 GCA_030681145.1 Methanobacteriaceae archaeon
ATTAGATATAAAATTTAAAAAAAATAAAAATTTATATTATTTCATCATATCAGCGGAACCAGATTTGCAGAACATTTCTCCATCTAAACCAAACTGTTTCCCAACTGAACAATCTGAACATATACACTCTTTTGCTTCAACAGAACAGTCACCTGCATCTCCTGTCGAACAAAAAACTCCCATAATCTCTCCCCTCATGCATTCATTATAGGATGAACATGAATTACAGATGCATTGGATCATGGTTGCTTCATTTTTTGGAACTTTTACCATTTTTTCACCTCCCCTGTAAAATTCATAATAATATTTATATACTTCAAGCTATATAAATTATAGGTCATATTAAAAAAAGTGGTTTAACTCATATTATCAGAACTAAAAAAGTTCTATGACACATATAGTTTTTCGGATTAAACATTAAAATATCTAATAATTATAAATTAATAACTTTTAAATATAATTTAATACAATTATAATTTATTATTAATACTATGAATATAATTCATTTAATTGAAAATCACAGAATTTATATATAGTTAACCATATATAACCGAATCATGACAGGGACAAAATCAGAATCAAAAAAACCCCTGGCCAAAGCCATAGGTACTAAAGTCACACCAAGAGAAATTGAAGAAATAAACGGTTTAATTGAAGCAGGGATATATCTGAGTGTCTCAGATTTTATAAGAGAAGCTGTTAGAGATAAACTTCGTGCAATTAAAGTTATAAAACTTCGAGATATTGACTACGAATTGGCCAAACGTGAAATTCTGGGTTATTACCGTAGTTATAATGAAGCCTATGACTATGAAGTTGCTCATGACTTGGAACTTGATTATGAATTGGTTTGTGAAATAACTGATGAACTAGAACGAGAAGGACGTTTAGGAGTAACCAAATGAGTCAAATTTACACCAACGAAGGTGACACCTTAAAAGGCAATAAAATTGTGGTCGAAGCCAGAAAAATTACAGATCCCATATCAATAGTGAAAAGTGGACGACATAAAGCACAGAGAATAATCTTAAAAGATAATGCTATGTGTCGGATAGCTAAAAAATATAAATTTATAAAATAAATTTTATTCAACTTCATTACTTCTAATACCCATCACCTTGGAAATAACCATCATTAAAATGATACTGATAATATAAACCACAATAATCATGGCTATGGCCTAATTTAATGTAAATCGTTTTCGAATATGGTGATTTAATTTTTTGTCAATTATAAACTTATATTCTAATGATATACTATTTTTAATTGTTATTACCTAATTATCAGAGTTATGGTCTGGATTTTAATATATTTTATTTTTTCCTCAGTATTCGGGAGATAATCACCATGAAGATAATGCTGAACATGTAAACCACAATGATCATGGCCATTACCTCGTACTGGTAACTGAAGTTGGCCAGTGCCACCACAAAGGCCGCTGAGGAATTTCTTATGGCAGTCCCCATTCCCAGCACAGATCTGGTACTGGAGGAAGGCCCACCAAGCAAATATCCCGTTGTAAAAGCAGCTAATATAAAAATTATGGATGATATTAAGGCCCCAGTACCAAATACCGTCAGGAAGTCCTGGTAATTAAGGCCCAGATAAAGAATTACCACCACAACAATAAATATGCTGGATAACTGGTTAAAAATTGGTTGAATTCTGGTAGCTACTTTGTTATATTTTGATTTTATGGAGGTCCCTATGATTAATGGTAAAAATATTAGAACTATCAGTGAACTGGCTATAGCCAAGGGATTAACTGAAACGCCCGGTAATAAAAAGGAAAGCATGAGGGGCAAGTAGAACAAAGTCACCAGGGACAATATTATCATCAGTCCCACGGCAAAGGCCATGTCTGCTTTTATTAGCTGAACAATTTTCAGCATGAATGGTGATCCTGCCCCGGCAGCCATTAAAATCAAACCAATGGCCAGGCCTTCAGGAAGGGGGATAAGTTGCAGTATAAGGTAAGTTATAATGGGCAGTATTATAAAATTAGCAGCTAAAGACTTTAATATCAAACTCTTATCTTTTAATGGTTCTAAAAATTGTTTAGGAATAAAACTAAGACCCATGGATAACATGGTTGTGACAATATAGATTAAAATGCTGAAATTGGCCAGTTGTTGTAAGATAACTTCCATAAAATAGCTCCTTACATATATGATTTAATTATAAGTAAAATAAGTTTTTGGTAGCTATTTATGACGAGGAAATAATTAAAAAAAGATTATTTGATGTAAATTTATATACGATTATTATATGTCTTTTAATTTAATGAAAATCGTTTCCATTTCTTTTGAACTAGTTAATAGTTTGAAGTTGAAATACTGTCTTTATAGAAAATAATCAAATAATCAAAATCATGAAAACTAAATATTAAGCTACTAAAGATTAAAAAAAGGCCCATATTAAAATTAATTTAAAAATAAAAAAGATCAGGGAAATAATTCCCTAGTTATGTGAAATAATAAGAAGTAACTTGAATTTTATAAAAACATGAAAAGATAAACCGAAGTTTATATAGCCTTTCCACTTTTAGAAAATAATACTTATTCTATAATTTCAGCAAAGGCAAAGTTTCTTCGGGTGGAATTAACTCTGATTTTTACTTCATCGCCGACTTTAGCGCCTGAAACAAATACCACGAAACCTTCTATACGAGCGATTCCGTCGCCATCTCTACCGGTATCTTCAATTTTAACATCATATTCTCCGCCTTCCTTAATAGGGGCAGAATTATCTCTATTATTACTGTAACTATCTTCAAACAATGTTTCACTTCCAAATATATATGTCCAAATTAGGGACAATACACTATTGATTTTACTAGTATATAAAGTAATGCAATTTATTTTAATATTTAGATATTTTCAATTATTTATTGAAGTTTTCAGCACTTCAAATCTTAATAGAATTTTAGAATTCTTCTAAAATATTAGACTGTTACATTATTTAGAGATATAAGAATATATAGTTTACTTCATATGTTTAGTTGATTACTAAAAAAGTACTTTGGGAATTAGTAATTAGTCACTATTTTATCGAATATTATTTTAATCATAAATTTAATATATTTATTATACTTATTTAAAAATTATTTAAGAGCTTCTAGAATTATTAATATACCTATTAAAGACCTACTAAGTGTGTAATAATTATGATGCCTCAAATAGTATATATCTGGGAACGATTAAAAGGCAGTTTCTTACTAATTCCACTTATCATTGTATTATTAGGAATAGTCTTAGCCACATTATTTATCTATATTGACAGTTTCATTATTTTAAGTCAAAAAGGAATACTCAATTTTATTTTTATAGGCGGACCAGAATCGGCCCGCAGTGTTTTATCTACAATTGCTGTTTCCATGCTCAGTGTTGCGGGAATTGTATTTTCCATCACTCTAGTGGTCCTTTCCATGGCATCATCCCAATTTGGTTCAAGATTACTGCGTAATTTTATGTATGATAAATTGAATCAGATAGTTCTGGGTACCTATCTTTCCACTTTTATTTATTGTTTAATTGTTTTAAGATCAGTAAAATCATATACTGACTTGGAATTTATACCAAATTTTTCCATTGTCATGTCCATAATACTGGCCATAAGCAACGTAATTCTATTAATAATTTATATCCATCACGTTTCAGTTAGTATTCAAGTAGATCAAGTAATTTCAGAGGTAAATAGAAATTTAAATGATAATATCAATAAAGTATTCTCAGATTATTCAACTGAAAAACATTTAGAAGCAGATGAGAAACATTTTAAAGAATTGAAAAACACTCTTTCCTTTTCCGAATCTGTAAAAAATAAAGATAACGGATATTTGCAAGTTATGGACAATGATATTTTAATTTCCATAGCCCAAGATAATGATTTAGTATTATTTAATAATTATCGTCCTGGACATTATTTGGTGGATGATGTGGAACTAGTAAAAATTTATTCCAACCAAAAAGTTGGTGATGAAGTAAAAGAAAAAATAAGAAAGGCTTTTGTCCTGGGAAAAGTAAGAACTCCAATTCAGGATCCTGAATTTGCCATAGATCAGATGGTTGAAATCGCAGTGAGATCATTATCAACAGGAATAAATGATCCTTTCACGGCCATTACTTGTATAGATAACTTAACAGCTACCCTATGTTATTTAACCAAGATTCAATTTCCTTCAGCCTATCTTTTTGATGATGAAGGCCATGTAAGGGTTAAGGTAAATCCGATTGAATTTTCAGGAATAATAAATGCTGCATTTAATCAAATCAGACAGTTTGGTAAGGATAGTCCTTCAGTTATCATCAGATTGATGGATTCTTTAGTAACCATCAACCAACTTGCCACAAATAAAGAACAGAAAGAGGATATTCAAAGACACGCTAAAATGGTTCTGAAAACTGCTGAGAAAACCATGATAGAAAGCAGTGATTTAGAAGACCTTAAAAAACGTTATGAGCAATTAGAATAACAAGTTATGTCTGTGAATATGATCGGAATATTTATAAAAATAATATAATATGGGCTAAATATACCCTAAATAATAATAACTTTTTTATTGGATTACTCTAAAATTAGCAAATATTTATTTCTATTATATAAAATATAGAAATAATATGGAATTATTAAAAACCCATTCAATTAAACCAACTAATACTCATCTCTATGAACTGGCCTTTCTCCATGAGTCATATTCAAATGAACACGGTCTGGATGAATGCTATGAAAGACTAGAATTTTTAGGTGACACCGTACTGGACCTGGTGGTGTCTGAATATTTATATGACATGGATTCTTCTTTAAGTGAAGGCCAGCTAACTCGCATACGGGCCAATTACGTTTGTAAAAAAGCACTTTACACCTATTCCATGGAGGTGGGCCTGAATGACTACCTTAAAATAGGGGCCGGGGTGGAATTAACTCCAAGGGAAATTAATTCGATTATCAGTGATGTCTTTGAATCATTTATAGGGGCAATATACTTGGATTTGGGTCTGGATAAAGTTCAGGAATTTCTATATAAAACCGTGATTCCCCATATAGATAATGGAGATATCTTTTTTTATGATTATAAATCAGAATTAAAGCAGTTGTGTGATTCTGATGGCCGGAAAATCACATACGAGCTACTCGATGAAGTTGGTGAACCCCATGCTAAGACATTTACCATGACTGTGTTAATCAATGGTGAAAAGAATGGAACTGGTGTAGGTGGAAGTAAGAAAGAGGCCGAACAGAATGCGGCTAAGGTGGCATTGGGTAGGGATTAAGTTTATTATTTTTTTTTAAATTATTCGGTTTTTAATAGGAATCTCATAAAATACCATATTATTTTTTCTTTTTTAAGGCATATGAGGTTATAAACTAACCAATAAATTTTTTAATAGAAAATTATATTTTTCTCTTTTACCAATATAACTTAAGATGGAATTGATATCTATTTGGGGAAGATAACTTAATTTTTTTTATATTATTTTTCTCCTCTAGATTATTTAATAAACCGAGTTTATTTATTTTTAAACTGAGTTTATTATATTTATTTTTATTTAATAGTTGTAAATGGGGGTGAAAAAGAACGTGACAATTAAA
>JAUXXK010000073.1 GCA_030681145.1 Methanobacteriaceae archaeon
AGATTTATAAACAATATCCAAATCTTTTTCATCGTCAACTTTTTTAGGAAATGATTTCATTTTTCATCTCCGGGCTTTTAAGATTAAAAATAGTTATTTCGGGTGGACAATTTATTCTAAACCAGAAAATATTAGTTCCTAATCCTCTACTTGTATATTGTATCATGTTACCAACATTATATTTGCCCATAGGATATTTAATAAAATGGGGGCCGCGAATGATGGTACCAATCCCGGGAATTATGAATTGACCTCCGTGAGAATGGCCTGAAATTTGCAAACTAAATCGCCCGGTCATGGAACTAACATCCGCAAAATCTGGCTCATGGGCTAGTAATATTGCTGGACCTTCTGAAGGAAGTATTTCCATAACTCTATCCAGATTATGCTTATTTAACATTACACTATCTACTCCGGCCACATGTAAAATACCAGATTTCCCATTATTCGTTTTTTTAAGAGTAAATACATCGTTACTTACATCTTTTATGCCACATTTCTTAAGAATAGATTTTATTTTTTCAGCACCTAACCAGTGGTCATGATTTCCCAACACAGCCACAGAAGCATCAACCGACTTTAAACGTTTCAATGATCTTTCTAATGGTTTTTCAACTTCATCAATGAGGTAAGATACAAAATCTCCAGTTATAGTTATCATATCTGGTTTTTGAAGGTTAACCAGGTCCACAATACCTTCCAAATGGTTGGGTGTTATCCACTGGCCCAGATGTATGTCTGATAAATTTATTATCCTATAATTATGGAATACTGGCTTTAAACCAGGAATTTTAACATCTATGGGAATAAGTTCAAAATCCTGAGTTTTAAATTCACTTTGGCTGACCTTTTCACGATATTTGGTCATAGTTTTCTGAATTTTCTTTCGAAAAGCCATTGCTCTGGGGGTTTTTTCTTCCATTGAATCACGGACCTAGTTACTTATTTAATAATCTTTTCAAATTGATTTATATTTAAATAAATAATATAGAATTTTGTTATCGGCCATAACAATTTTTTAATTTTATTTAAACTTCAATTTAATTTTTTTAAATGGTTCAATAAATATACTATTTCCTTTTAAATAGATTTTAAAAACAAAAGGAATGATATTAACTCCTTTTTTCTGAGCTTTATGCAAGGTTTTTGAAAATGAGGGGTCTGTATTATAATTAGGAGAAAAAAACTCTGCATCTTCTTTAAGTATTAAGAAAAGCACTGTAGATTCAAAACCATAGGTTTTTCCACTTATTAATTCATCTAAATGTCTTTTTCCACGGGTGGTGGGAGCATCAGGAAACTTGGCTAACTTATCCTTTACTAAAGTGCAACCTTTTACTTCCAATAACATATTTCTATTTTTCTCAGAGTTTCGTAATAAAAAATCTAATCGACTTTTTCCAAAAGTATATTCTCTCTTTTCAATTTTAAACTCTTTAAAATCATCAATTATCTCAGATTCTATTATTTCAGTTGCTAAATCACTGTGAAAACCAGAATTAATCAGCACCCATAATTTATTTTTAAGAACTGCAATAACATCAAATTTAGTTTTTCGTGTGGTGCTGGGAGGGGCTTTTTTAAGTAGTAAACTTACGCCTGGATAAAGAAGTTCTTTTAATCGCCCTGGATCTTTTAGATGAGCTTTGTATTGATTTTTTCCATTTTTTTCTTCAAAAATTACAGTAAATCTATTAGGGCGCTCTAAAAACGTTCCTTGAATCAAATTTTCTATTTTCATTAATAATTACTCCCTAATTGACTTATTTTAATATTCGGATAGTAATCCAATTAAATAGATCAAAAATTATATTCCTATTACAAATTAAGTGTATCTAAAGTCATTATAAACTCATGTGCTCTTTTTTCAGTTAAATTAAATGACTCATTACTGAAAGTTTCATAAACGAGTGTAGGGGTCCCATTTTTTATAAGAGGTTCACTTATATAAGGGCAGCTGGTCGGTTCATTAGATCGAGGAGGAATATAATAAATCATCCAAGGAAGAGCATTCACTAAAAAATTTGCAATTTTCACGGATTTAACATCTGGGAGTGCAGAAAAAATAAAAACTTTTTCAGCATAATATCCTCTATTAGAATGGACATCAACAGCTAAATTAAACTGATTTTTATTTATATCTTTAACTGCGTATTTATTAGCTAATATTTGTCCGTCTTCCCTGCTTTTATTATAGTCTTTTTGTTCTTTTACAGAAACGATATATAAATAATAACAATGACTTAATTTTTGTTGATTTTGTAACAACATATTGAAAATAGCCTTATGGGAATTTTTTTCCATAGGATGGACTCCAATAATATAAGCCACTTTGATAGGGGATTTTTTATTTCCATAAGGGCCAATTTTTACTACTCGGCCAATATTTTGTTCACCTAATACTTGTATTGGAGGGATACTTTGGTTCGAAAGATTCAAATATCCCTCAATACTATCATCGTTTCTTAATTCTTCAGATTCTTTATAGTAATTCAAAAAATAATCTGCAGAACAAATAGAAATACTTATTATAATAAAAATCACTATAACTATAGTTTTTCGCCCCATGTTTATCCTCTCTAATTTACTACCAGGATATATTTATATTGATTTTATTCCAACTAATCTTTATGGAAAAATAATTAAAAATCTTTTATCTTTATAATTGTGAATAACTAACATATTATTATTTAAAGAGGTGAATTTATTTGCATCCAAGACCAAGTCCAATTGCAGCTTCTCTTTACACTTTAAGAGATCTTAATGCAGACGTTGTTATTCTGCATGGCCCGCATGGTTGTTGTTTTAGAACAGGGAGACTTTTAGAAAGTGACGGGATCAGAGTGTTAACTACGGCCATGTCTGAGAATGATTTTATATTTGGAGCTGGAGAAAAGCTGGAAGAAACATTAAAAAAAGCTCATGAAATGTTTTCTCCAAAATTAGTTGGAATCGTAGGTACTTGTGCCAGTATGATTATTGGAGAAGACCTTAAAGAGGCTATCCAAAAAGCCAATATTCCGGCAATAGTATTGCCGGTGGAATCTCATGGAGGTTTTGGTGAAGGTGATAATACAGAAGGGGCAGTAATGGTCCTTGAATCAGCCGTTAAGGAGGGAATAATACCTTCAAAAGAAGCAGAAAGGCAGATTAAAATGCTTAAAATGGCCACTCATGTAGAAAAAACCAGAGGAATGGCTCAAGGAGAATATATATCTCCTTCCTTTGGGGATAACAAGGATGAAATTGCTTTAAAATTAATAAATGCCCTTAAAAACGGGAAAAAAGTTGCTATGGTCTTAAATGCTAAAAAAGAAACTTCTTATTTATTTTCAGATGTCATAAACCTCCCCTACTCTCAAATTAACCCTGACAACCTCCCAATTATTGTGGCTAATTTGGATATCGATATTGGACTTCCCAGAATAAGACAACATGCCAAAAATATTACACATGAGCTTTTAAATAATGGTATTGGTGTGGATTATATCACAGGAGGTCTTGATGAGTATCCAATGACTGCAAAAACTTCTGCAGATATATTGGCTAAAGAAGGAGTAGAATTTGCAGTAATTGTGGGTGTTCCACATGCTTTACCTATTGAAGAGCTGGATATAGAATCTGTGGCTGTTACGGATGGCCCGAGAATTGTACAACCTCTAAGAAAATTAGGATATGATTATGTAGTCGCGGAACTAGATGCCCATTCAAAAACATTGGGAACCAATAAAATTGTGAGCTCTGATTTTGGATTGGCCATTAGAAAGCAATATGATAATTGTGGGTGATTATTGGAAATTTGATTAAATTTTAGTTATAAAGGTTTATTTACTTGAAAAAAATAAAATTATTTTATTGTCATATTATTAATTATTCCATTTAATTAAATTCAAGGTGATCAAATGAGTAAAACAGTGGGTATGATTCTTTGTGGAGGTTTTGGAAAAAGATTACGTCCTCTCACAGAACGAATTCCTAAACCATTAGTGGAGATGAAAGAAGGATATACTATTCTTGATAAACAACTTTTTGACTTTAAAAATGCTGGAGTGGATCAAGTATTCCTTTTAACCGGTTTTTTAAGTGATAAAATTCAACAAAGATATGGTAATGAGTATAAAGGCGTTAAAATAGAGTACGTGGAGGAAAAAGAGCCTTTAGGAACTTTAAATGCCATAAAACTTGGAATGGATGCTATTGATAGTAATAAGCAGTGTATAATACGTAATGGGGATGTTGTGGCCGATTTAAATATTAAAAAAATGATTTATCTCGGTGAAAGATCAGATTATCCTTTATCCATTTTTATAACTAAAATGCAGTCACCATATGGGATTGTAGAGGTTAGTGGGGATCGTTTAGTGGCATTTAAAGAAAAACCCGTTTTGGATTATTACATCAACGCAGGGCTTTATTTTTCAAAAGGATCGCTTGATTTTGGTGATTTTGATGTTGGAGATATTGAAAAGACTCTTTTCCCAATGATGGCTAAAGAAAATCAGCTTGGTTATTACAAAGAGGATGGGCTTTTTTGGATGGCCATTGACACCTCTAAAGAACTGGAAGAAATACGTAAAGAGTATCAAAATAGGGAAGATAAACCTTGGGGGTATGAAAAAGTCTTAATCAACACGGAAAAGTACCTAACCAAGGAATTATTTATAAGAGAAGGCTATAAAACTTCTTTCCATTATCATGAACAAAAAGATGAAACTATGTTCATTGTTTCAGGGTCAGGTTATATTGAATTTGAAAATCGGAAAACATACTTTGGAAAAAATGACACGGTACGCATAGAGCCTGAAGAACCCCATTCTATTGTGGCAATGGAAAACACGGTCCTTCATGAGGTTTCAACTCCGCATATTGATGATACAGTAAGAGTTAATGATTTTTACACCAGATAGTGAGTAATACAATTATTATCTTTAAAAGGGAACCAAATGATAACTATTATTAACTATGGCAGTGGGAACCTGAAGAGTATACGGAATGGATTTCTGAAAGTAGGCGAAAAACCAGAAATTACTGATGACCCTAAAAAAATTAAGGATGCTGATGCTCTTATTTTACCGGGGGTTGGAGCATTTGGTAGTGCTATGGAACATCTTTTAAAATATAGGGAGGTTATTATAAATCATATATTCGAAGGGAAACCATTTTTAGGGGTCTGTCTGGGTCTTCAACTTCTTTTAACCGAAAGCGATGAGAGTATTGGAGCTAAAGGTCTTGATATATTCCCCGGAAAAGTTATAAAAATTCCTCCAGGTGGTAAAATTCCACATATGGGGTGGAATAAATTGATAACTAAAAATAAATGCCCTATATTGGAAGGAATAGGCAATGAATATTTTTATTTTGTACATTCTTACTATGCTCAACCATATGATGAACAGATTATTGCCAGTTCTACTTCTTATGGAATAGAAATTCCTGCAGTGCTCTATAAGGACAATGTGTTTGCTACCCAATTTCACCCTGAAAAAAGTGGAAATGGTGGCTTGAAAATTCTGGAGAATTTTGTAAATCTATTAAAAGAATAAAAATTTTTAGGCTAAATTTCTAATAACACAAACAATTATTACAAAAAAATTATATAGTATTATAACCCATTTTATTTATCAGCATTTAAAATTATTAATTTCAGGTGATTTTATGGACATAGAGGGATTCGTAAGACGAAGAATAAATAATGAGGATCAAGAAACTATTACCGAAGTGCTCGCTGATAGAATAATGGAATTTAAGGACATCCAAAAAGATGATGCTATTACAATGGCGGCAGCTGTTATTGAAGAGGTTCAAAATACCTTAAAAATACAAAATCAAGATGATGAATTTTTAAGAGAAATAATTGATTATAATAAAGCAAAAGTTGGCATGGGAGAGATGGGTGTTGGATCCCGTGGGGCTGGAGACTTTTTTGTTCATAGAAAAATCGCTGAAATTGTTTCAAGTACCAATACTCATTCTTTAATTAATCCTACTGCCCAAGATGATGGGGGAGTAATAAAAACATCTTCTATGGGAAATGATGTGTATATAACTACTGCTGTGGACGGTATTCATTCCAGACTTAGTGAATATCCATTTTTAGGGGGTTTTCATGTTGCCCGAGCATCTTTAAGAGATGTTTGTGTTATGGGTGCTGATCCTGTTGCCATAATAAGTGATTTACATCTAGCTGATGATGGGGATGTGGGAAAATTATTTGATTTTACTGCAGGTGTAGCAGCAGTTTCAGAATTAATTGATGTTCCTATAGTTGCTGGAAGTACTCTACGTGTAGGTGGAGATATGGTTCTTGGTGATAGGTTAGTAAGTGCTGTAGGCTCCATAGGTGTATCTAAATATCCTCCAACAGCTCGAAAAAGAGCAGAAGCGGGAGACATAATTCTTTTAACAGAAGGATCGGGGGGAGGCACTATAACTACTACTGCACTGTACCATGGCCTTTTTGATGTTGTTTGGGAAACAATGGATATTAATTTTATTAAGGCGTCTGAAGCTATAATGCGGGCGGGTCTCTTACCTAATGTTCATGCAATGACTGACGTAACCAATGGTGGATTGAGGGGAGATGCACATGAAATTGCAACCACAACGGGGCTGGGTCTGGAATTTTATCAAGATAAAATACGTGAAATGATTAATCCTAAGGTATTATCTATGTTAGAATCTCTTGATATTGATCCATTAGGTGTATCGGTTGATTCCCTGATGATAGTGGCTCCTGAAGATATTTCAGTACAAGTTAAAGAAGTAATATCTGCAGTCGGGGTTAGAATAACCGAAATTGGACAAGTAGATGATAGTGGAATTCCCCGAATGATAAAAGAGGACGGATCCATTGAAGAGCTAAGGCCCCTTTTTAGAGAAGCAGCCTATACAAAAATAAAAAAATTGGTTGGAGATACTACTCCTGAAGATTTTGAAATCATGAAAGATAAAGTAGAAAAAGCAGCTTTAAATGCTATTAAAAAGAAAGATAAAGTTGTAAAAAGCATTAGGGAACAATAAAAATCATGGTGGATGTCATATGGACCAAAAAGGATTTTTAATCACCATGGATACAATTTTTGGGCTCCTTATAACTTTTATTTTAATTATAACTGTCATCAACGTTTTTAACACTCCACTTAATTCTTTTTCTAACGATCCAATATCTGCGGGCGATGTTCAGGATGTTATGGAAATCATGGCTACACAAACTGATGTTGATGGCCAGACAATTCTAGGTGAAATGACTAATATTTTAATATCTCAAAATAATAGTGGGGAATCCATAAAATTAGCAGGTTTGTTGGCAGAAAAATTTCTAA
>JAUXXK010000075.1 GCA_030681145.1 Methanobacteriaceae archaeon
AAAGATCTATTTGAGCTATTTTAAAGACAGCCTCTTTAGTTTTTTTCCCTGCATTTTCATCAAAATAATCATCCAATCTTTCTCCGTCAAAGAAAAAATATTCCTCAATGTCTTTCGGAGCTATTTTTTCAATATAAGAAGCGGGATTCTCCAATGGTTTATAATCCCCACCCTGCTGTGATAATATGCTAAAAACTTCAGGTTCATCAATTGATTCAGAAATTCCATCCCTCTGTTTATGGAACGATTTTTCTCTTATTATAACAACATCATTTCCTTCACTGTCTATGAAATCCATTTGAACAACGACTTTAAATTTATCTTCGGGAAATATTTTATCTTTTAAGGTAGTATTATATAATGTCAAACCTTTTTTTTTCGTTCTTCTATGTAATTCTTCACCATACAAGCACCAAGTGATTGCATTTAAAATAGTTGTTTTCCCAGCTCCAGTAGTCCCCTGAATAATCGTAAAACTTTTATTCATATCTATAGAAAAAATTATTTTTTCATCTAGATAATGTCTGAAGTTCTTTATTTCAAGCGATTTAAGAATCATGGTAAATCAATCCATTTTTGAGTATATTTTTTTATCTGTTTATCATAATATTCTCCGTATTTTGGTCTTTGCATTTCAGAAATTTCGTTTTCATAACGCAACAAGGTAATTAAAAGCTCTATCACAGCAGAATTATTTTCATTTTTGTTAATCGCATCTATTATTTTAGGATTTATCCCTTTTTTCATTATAGCCCTCCTTAGTCAATAGTCTGAAGTTTAGATAAACATTCGGCTCGATTTATAGCAGTACTTGCAAATTCTCTATATCTCTTCAATTCTTTTTTCCGTATTTTTTTTTCAGAATTAGATAATTTTTTTTCATATAAGTTTGATATCACAAAATAATGTATTATGGCTATGTCCTTATTTTTTGCTCTTCTTAATACTCTGCCTCGTCTTTGGATATATTCTCGAGGGTTTGATGAACTTGACATTATAATAGCTATCTTAGCGGTAGGGATATCAACGCCCTCATCAAGGCATCTCATAGCCACCAATACTTTGTATGTATCTTTTTCGAACTCTTTGAGGATATACTCTCTTTCTGATATTCCGCCAAACTTTTTTTCTTTCTTAGTCCCTTCTTTCATGGTAAACTTAGTGTAAGGTTTAATATTCTCTTCTTTCAAAATATTGCGAACTACATTCATTTGTTCAGGAGAACAGTATATAAGACAATGATCAAGGTTTTTATAGGATCTTAAAACTTTTTTTAGCATTTTATATTTATTAGAAGCATTATTGAGGATATTTTGGCGTTTGAAACATAAATTTTGTAATTTTTCATCTCCAGCATCTTTATTTTTAACATTATAATATTGTCTAGCAATCATTGCAGTGAGTTTATCATATTCTAAAAGTTCTTCGCTATTTAAATCCACAAAACAGGGCTTGTACTTGTATGGTGTAAGGAAAAATTCACCAGTATCTGGATTTATAGTATTCAAAGCATCTTTTATAGAAAATTCAAATACGGTTCCATCAAAATATTCTAGAATAATATCTGTTCCTTCATCATCAAAGTAACGGGTAGGAGTTGCACTTAGTCCTAATCGATAGTTATATTGATCTCTTAGACCTTCCCTATACTTTTTTGTACCAATACCATGAACTTCATCCACAACGGTTAAAAAATTACCTTTGGTTCTATCAATAATAGAACAGAACTTTTTAGAAGATAATGTATCAAATGTTGTAATTATAATGCCATGATTAATTATTCCATTTTTGAAATTAGAGATTAGTTCGTTTAGGTCGTCTTTCCAGTGCCGGTTAATACTTCCAGATGCAATAACAGTGTCATAATCAAATCCAAAATCAGTTAAGTCATCTGCCCATTGATTTACTAAATGTGCTTTAGGACAAGATATAATACATAGAACTTTAGGGTTTTGATTAAATACTTCTTCAATACATCCTAATGCAGTATAGGTTTTACCTGTCCCAGTTGCCATTGCAAGAATTCCTTTCATTTCATTATCTATCCACTTTGTGATAGCAGTTTCTTGATGTTTCCATAGTTTTTTAACAGGTTTTTTTGGTTTAATGGCCTTATCTAAATTTAATTCAGCAATATCATTTGGTGCAATTTTTATTAGTTCTTTTTTTACCGCCTCAGGAATATCATAAACCTTTACTTTTTTAGATTTTCCTTCCCAATATCTATAAAAAGTCTTTAAATCGTCATCAAAATAATCTTTTTCTTCTTTTATCCAATTCTTAAAAACTTTGGTTTCTTCAATGTTATGTTTCCACCCATGTTGAGTTTCATTAATTGAACCACTGAATGACAACATATTATTTTCTGCATCTACCATAATTCCGACTTTAAGATGGAATATGCCTAAACTTTCATCAATTGGAAACCCATTTTTATCAATTGAAATAGCAATTTTAATTTTTAGTTTTTCATTAGCGATCATCCATCCTAATGCAGCTACATGATCTTTAATAATTCCATTTTCAAGTTTTTCAAGTTCTAAAAGTGTTAAATCTTCAATAACTTCTTCTGGATTTTTATATGCAGATTTTATGGATTCTAAATCATCTTTGTTTAGTCTAGCACTACATACTAATTCCATATGTCCGTCATTTTTTATAAAATTAGAAATACCTCTAGCTGCAACAGCTAATGAACTGGAAGAGAAAAAACCAGCCAATCTTTGGTATTTTATTGAATTTGATAAAGTTGGGACATAAAAATCATTTAATAAGTCGTCAATATCAGAGTCATAGCTTTTTTTCAAATATATATCTCTTAGTCCCATTTAAATCACCATTAATGAGTTAATGTATTTATATTAATGGAATAATCCTTATTTACTATGCTTTTTCAAATAAATATCACTATAAAATGTATTTTACTAAGTTATCTTAAATCTTACTATTTGTCCTTTAAAAAACAATTGTCATGAAATATCTAATTAAATAGTTTAGTTCTAAT
>JAUXXK010000076.1 GCA_030681145.1 Methanobacteriaceae archaeon
ACACCACCAGGTAAATAATTTTGAGATTCTATAAACAATTCTTCTGATTTCATTATTAATTCTCCCGGATATTTATTCTAATTAAATATTATTCATCAATAAAAAATATAATAGTTAATAAAATCATTATTTTCTTTATCAATAAAATTACAATAGATAATTAATCATTTTTACTATTCTATACCTTTTTTACTGATTCCTATCAAAGAATTAATTGCAGCAACTGCTACAGGAGTTCCTCCTTTTGGACCACTTGTAATTAAACTAGGAATATTAGTTTTTTTAATTGATTCTTTAGAATCCGCCGCCCCCACAAAGCCTACTGGAACACCAATTACAGATTTTACATCCATCATCCCCTCTTCTACAAGTTCCATGATTTTGTAAAGAGCTGTGGGTGCGTTTCCAATCACAACAATTCCTTCAAAATCATTTTCAGCCGCATACTGCATTGCAGCAGCAGCCCGAGTAATTTCATTTTCTTTAGCAAGTTTTATAACTTTGGGATGACTAATATAACAATTAACACTGCCAGAATATTTATTTATACCTGCACGAACCATGTTAATGTCTGTTAAAATTTCCTGTTCATTTTTTAATGATTTAACGCTTTCCAGTACAAAATCAGAAGTCATGATAGTTAAGTCAGCATATTCCACATCAGCAGTGGAATGAACTATTCGCTCTACAATAGATTTTTCTTCTGGAGAAAGTAATGCTGTTTTATCCCCAATTAAAGACCTCACAATTTCCCGGCTTTTGTGGGCAATTTCATAGCCCTGTTTAGTGGATGCACCCATGAACATAATTTTCACCTGTTGAAATTACTTAAATGATTTTTTTGGAATATTCTAAATAAACAAATAGACAATTGATATTTAATTAATATTCTGATAAACTAATAGACAATATTTAATTATTTATATAATAAATTTTTTAAACTATCTTTCCTTTTTAATAGATTAATTAATTTGTCTGGTTAAAATTAATTATATTTAACTAGTCTTAAAATATTTTTAATGATTTAACTTTATTTATCCATTAATTTATCAGCAGCACTTTTTCCAGCAAGATATCCTGTGGAAAAGGCCATCTGTAAATTATAACCCCCACTTAAACCACAAAATTCTAGAATCTCTCCAGCAAAGTATATTCCAGGCAATATTTTGGATTCCATAGTTTTCGAATGAATATCATTATGTGAAACACCCCCACAAGTTACCATGGCATCTTTTAAAGGCATTAAATCATTTAAATGAATTTTTAAATCTTTTAGATTATTAATTATTCTGTTTTTCTCTTTACGAGATATTTGATTTAAAAGAGCATCAGGATTAACATCAGAATAGATTAAAAATGGAACAATCATGTTTTTAGGGAGAATTGTTTTGAAATAATTTTTAATCATAGTTTTACCCCTGTTCTGAAACTCAATATTAAATTTATCCCTAATTTCATCGGCTGATTTTTCAGGTACCATATCTAAAAATAATTCTATTTTTCTAGATTCTTTATCATTTCGATTGTGGTTTTCGCCTTCAAAATTGAAGTTTAAAGCAATTTCACGACTCAAATCAAGAACTACTGGGCCAGACAACCCAAAATGGGTAAAAAGAATAGTTCCTTGATAATATACTCTTTTTTTTGAT
>JAUXXK010000278.1 GCA_030681145.1 Methanobacteriaceae archaeon
AAAAACAATTTAATTATCTCTTTAAGATAAAATAAATATATTCATATTGATAAAAAATTTTAAATTTATTTATTATCTTTAATCTCGTCCGGCTTATATGTGGCATAAAAACCATCAGTATCTGCATAAATACTGTGAAAACCAAATTTTTCAGCTTTTTTCATAGTTTTTTTAATATAATCTCTGCCCCACGACGTAATTGATTCAGCACATTCTATGGAGTACCATCTAAATCTGGAATAGGCATAAACACCATACATAGTATTAGCCAACCGTTTTAAAGCTTCTTGTTGGACATTAAGAATTTTTTTCTCCATTGGATCAACCGTTTCATTCATTTTCTTTTTTAAACGAGATCTTTCAGTTAAAACTTGTCCAATAACAGATGGGATAAATCCTTTTGGTTCTTTTACAAATTTATAACCATATTCTGGTGCTGAATGACATTCACTATTTTTCCATGGATTTTCATCATTATTCTCCCCAATACATTCTATTACTCCTTGGACACTTTCTGCAATCAAAGTATCAGGAGAAACATTTTTAGAGATAATGATGCTGGGGTAAAGGCTTCTGAAATCGAACTGAACAATATTTTCATGAAGACCTGTTTCTGGCTCTTTAACATAGCCCCCTACAGCTTTTTTACCCCTTCTTTCAGAGTACTGGTTATTAGATGGTTTGTTAGGAGCAACTTCCCCATATTCATACGCTTTTCTCATTAAAAACCATTCTACTTGCTGTCCAGTAGCCATTCTAGCCAAATCGAATAAAGGTTGGCCCACAATACGAGTGAGTTCCATGTTTAGTGGTAAAATCTTTTCAGCAATTTTATAAGTTGCCACCACATCATCCAAAGAATAGCGGAATAATTCGTCCAGAGCATCTCCATCTTGATCCCAATATTCCCATAAACGGTCACCCGGAAGGTCAAATTTTTCTTCCCCGAATAGTTCCAAATAAACTCTTTCCAGAGTATATCTATCTAAATTCATGTAACGGCGCATAACCAGATACAAATCTACGTGTATCAAACCTTTCATGGTGGCAGAATTGGTAAATCCCCTTCTTATAAATTTTAATTCCGAACCATCAATTCCTAAATCCAGTTTTACGCCCAATAGTTTGGCCCTCTGTTTTATGTACGTAAAATCAAAGTTATCAGAATTATATCCCACAATTAGGTCTGGATGGTATTTTTTTACCATATCTACAAATTTTTGAATGATTTCTTTTTCATTTGATACTTTTTCAACATATTCCAAATGATCTCCCTTAGTGGAAATTACTTTTTCCACTCCAAAATTTCCTGCAAGTCCAATCATGATTATTTCATCTTTATCTGGATTAGGCATTCCATCTGGATTTCTAACTTCAATATCAAAACTTAAAATTTTCAATTCCGGAAAATCAGATTCAAGTGGGAGGGGAGATTCTTCCAGATCAATTATATTGATATTTTCAGCGCCCGAATAAACACATTTAGAAAAATTAACAGTTTTTCCAGTCATCTGTATTTCAGACATTGGAAAGAGACCATTATCAATTAAATATCTTCTATAAAAAGGTATATCATGTTCTCTTATATCTTTAACCATGGTCAAAGCTAAAATATTTTCCCGGAGTTTAGGTACTTCTTGAGGATGTTTTAATGTGATTTTAATGAGTTCCAAATCAATTCCCAAATCTTTTTTCCTTAATTTTTCCAAATTTTTTAAACCCATTTCCTCAAGCTGTTTTAAAGCAGCATCCATATCGTGAGGAATGACATACATATAAGGTTTGAATGTCCTATCCAAAGCTATAATATGATTATCCCCATCATCTTTCATTTCTTTTCCAAATAAACGTATGACTGGTTTATCATTATCGGTGACATAGTCAATGTCCAGAAGTACCATATTCTTGGTTTCCATATAAACATAATTTATTCCATCATAATAAATAGATTTAGTATATTATTAAATACATCATAAATATTATTTTATAATAATATGCAAATTTATTTTATGTAAAATTTGAATTAGCTTTTTTTTATGAGATTATGTTCAAAAATTTAGTTAAAATAAATTAGAAATAGTATATTCCTGAGAAAATTGTTTATAATTCAAAAA
>JAUXXK010000078.1 GCA_030681145.1 Methanobacteriaceae archaeon
CTATTTTTAAATAATTATTATATCTTATACTGTATATTACTAAGTAACTACTAAAAAAGTTAAAGTAGTGTCTCAAAAAAATTTATAATTAATGAATATTATTTATAAAACAGCTGAATTCATAATAAATTAAAGAATTCCATTAAATCATTTATAAATCATTTTCACTAAGGTGAGAGGATGTTAGGAAATTTAGGTAAGAACCTTACCAATACAATGAAAAAATTGGCAGGAATGTCAATTATTGACGAAGAAGTAGTTAAAGAAGTAGTTAAAGAGATTCAAAGAGCTTTAATTCAGTCTGATGTCAATATTAAACTGGTTTTGAAATTATCCAAATCCATAGAAAGGAGGGCTTTGGAAGAAAAACCACCCAAAGGAATTACTCCAAAAGAACACATTATAACTATCGTATATGAAGAACTGGTGAATTTACTGGGAGAAAAGGCTCAGGAAATTGAAGTAGATAAAAAACCATTTAAAATATTATTTCTTGGGCTGCAGGGAAGTGGTAAAACAACCACCATTGGTAAATTAACTCGCTATCTTCAAAAAAAAGGATTTAATCCAGCAGTTGTTTGTACCGACACATGGAGGCCCGCAGCATATGAGCAACTCAAGCAACTAACTGAAGAAATGAACGTGCCCCTATATGGAGATCCAAATAATAAAGATGCGCTTGATTTAGCAAGAAAAGGTCTTGAAGAATTTAAAAAACAAAGCCTGATTATATTTGATACCGCAGGCCGTCATAAAGAAGAAAAAGATCTTTTAGACGAAATGGAGCAAATATCTTCTGTGGTTAATCCTGATGAGGCCATTCTAGTAATTGATGGAACTATAGGTCAACAAGCCAAAGATCAAGCACAAGCATTCTCCAAAACCACTAAATTAGGATCTATTATAGTGACCAAACTTGATGGATCGGCTAAAGGTGGGGGAGCTTTATCTGCTGTAGCTGAAACAGGTGCTCCAATTAAATTCATTGGTACTGGAGAAAGGATCGATGACTTTGAAGCATTTGATCCAGAAAGATTCATTTCACGTTTACTTGGAATGGGCGATATAAAAACCCTTATGGAAAGAGCAGAAGAGGTTGCTGATGAAGATATGGCTGCAGAAACCATGGACGCCATGCTCTCTGGAAAGTTCACTCTAAAGGATATGCAAAGCCAATTTGAAATGATGGGTAAAATGGGCCCCATGCAACAGATTATGAATATGATGCCAGGAATGGGAAAATTACCTAAGAATGCCTCGCAGATGACTGAAGATAAAATTGACAAATATAAAATCATTATGAACTCCATGACCAGCTATGAAATGGACCATCCCGATACTATCAAGCAATCACGTACCAAAAGAATTGCTAGAGGTTCTGGAATGCGTAATGAAGATGTTAAAGAACTATTAAAATATTATAACGTTACCAAAAAAGCTATGAAAGGATTTGGAAAACGTAAAATGAGTGGACCTATGGGGCAGCTAATGCGCCAGTTTATGAGATAAATATTTTTTAAATATGTGGATATTAATCCTGAAAAAATTGTTCTTGTTATTAAACCCTCACTCTGGTACGAAAGAATGTATCCCTATGGGATTCTTTCTCTTTCAGGATATTTATATTTTAAATGCATCCCAAATATAATACTAGACTCTAAATTTAAATAAAAAAGTTGAATTTACTAAAAGAAAACTTTAATTGTTGATTAAATTTAAAACTCGAACCTTAACTTGTAAGTTTTTTATTAATTGTTCCTATGAATATATTCTTTAAAATATTTAAAATTTAGTTGATAATATGGATTCACTAATAAAAGAAAAAGCCCTGAAAATCTTGAATATTACTCATGGAAATATCTGCGAACACTGTTTAGGACGTAAATTTTCTAAAAAAATAGAAGGACCCGGTAATCCTCTA
>JAUXXK010000079.1 GCA_030681145.1 Methanobacteriaceae archaeon
AAGATAAAATCATAAAATTGAGGGATTATTTAAGGGGAGATGATGAAGTCCACATAATGTATCTACACGCCATAATGGCCATTATAGGTAGTGTTCGTGTCCTTTTAATCTTAGAATTCAAGGAATTACCTCTTTCCAGCGTACAGCACACTTTACTGGTGCTGGTTGAGAAAACATGTGTTATTGTAGTGATTGCTTATGTTGTAAGTCGTTTAAGCTATTTTACAGAGGTACTTGAGGGAAAATTCACTATTAAAAATCAAGCCATACTTATTCTTATTTTTGGAGCCATTTCCATATTTGGAACCTACTCCGGTATTGATATTTTAGGAGCAACTGCCAATGTACGGGATCTTGGCCCCATGGTTGCAGGGCTCATTGGTGGTCCTATAATGGGTTTGGGGGCTGGAATTATTGGTGGATTATATCGATTAAGTTTAGGTGGATTCACCGCTGTGCCATGTGCCATAGCAACTATTCTATCCGGGCTCTTAGCAGGTCTAGTTTTCCTTATTAACAAACGCCAATTTGTAGGAATTTATTGGGCAGTGTTATTTGCGATTCTAATGGAATCCCTGCATATGCTCATCACCCTGGCTATTGCCAGACCATATTCTGATGCATTAACCGTAGTAAATGAGGTTAGTGTCCCCATGATATTAGCCAATGCCCTGGGAATATTCATATTTGCATTTATCATATCTAACCTTCTTAGAGAAAGGAAAACCATTAAAGAGCGAGATTTATACCATGATGAATTGGAAAGGAAAAAACACGAGTTAAATGTTGCCAATAAAATACAGAAAAGTTTCTTACCTCAAAAACTACCTGAAATTCCTGGTTTTGATGTTGCATCACTTAACATGTACGCACATGACATTGGGGGTGACTTTTATGATTTAATACCAATATCAGATGATAAAGTAGGTTTGGTTATTGCTGATGTTTCAGGAGAGAGTTATCCTGCATCTCTTCTAATGGCCCTATCAAGAACCATACTTAGGGGAGAAGCAAAAAATCAAACCCCCGCCTCACTACTCAAATACCTGAACAGTCTCATAGCAGTTGATATTGATTCTGAATTATTCATTACCCTTTTATATGGTGAATTAGACATTAATAGCCACTGTTTTACCTATGTAAATGCAGCACATAATCCTCCGTTTATTTGGAGCAATAAGACAAAAAAATTAAGTGAACTAGTAATGGGAACTAAATCTCTGGGCCGCCTGGAGAACATACAGCTAGAAGAATATAAAATAAAAATCGAAAGTGGTGATGTTTTAATATTTTACACAGATGGAGTTATTAAGGCCTTAGAAAGCCTAGAAAGATCAGGTGAGGAAGTTTTACGCAGTATGATAATTGAAAATATTGATTTTTCCCCATCAATTATTGTAGAAAAGATAAAATCAGAAGTAGCATCTAACCGTATAAATCCTGACGATTTGGTTTTAGCCATTTTAAAGGCCAAATATTAAATTTAAATAAGGTTATTATCATTTAAAAAAATTAAAAAAAGAATTGATTTAACCAGTAAATGTTGCTGTAGCCGCTCCCCATGGAGAAGAAGTACTTGCTGAGCTAAGAGTTTCTTTACCTTTCATTATAGAAACAGTTAGAGTCCCACTACCGCCTTCTGTTTTACGGGCTGTAACTGTTACAGGGCCAGATACACTACCTAAATTATTTTTTTGATTCCCAGTACCGGATAGGGAACGATATCCAAATTCACCACTTACATCAGCTGCCCATGGGCCGGAATATTTCACATCAATAGTAACATCATTAGAACTGGATTTATCATCACTAGAAGAGTTATCATTAGAAGTGTTATCATCACTGGAACTGTTATCACTAGATGTGTTATCAGACGTGCTATCACTTGAAATACATCCAGATGCAACTAAAACAAAACAAACAAGGACTATCCCTAAAATAATTTCTTTCGATATTTTCATAATACACCCCACTTACATAATATTACATAACACTATGATTTTACATATTATTATTATTTTCCTTTGCCGGGTGATTATTTGAAAATAT
>JAUXXK010000081.1 GCA_030681145.1 Methanobacteriaceae archaeon
AATAAAACGTTATCGCGGGTTTTTAGTTTTTTTAGTTTGTTTAGGTTCAGGGTTTTTATTGATTATCACATCTTCTATTTTACCCATAAACCGTTCTTTAGGGTTTATTTTCTTTTTATCCATTTTTTCACAATATTATAAATTCTACTACATATTTCTTCTTAAAATGGAATTTCTAGATTCACTGGTTTTAAATCAAATAAAAATAAGGTGAATTTTATACTTTTTTAAATTCACCAAAATTTAAATTTTCTTTTTAGATTCTATTAATTTCTTCAGCTTATCTCGATCCACTTCACGTTTAAATAAAGGGGTATCTACTTTTTCATAAACAGAAAGGTTCTCTTCAAATGTTTTTAGTCCTTCTTTAATATAAAAAATTCCTAATGGAAATTTACCACTTTCATGAGGCCCTTCAACCGCCCTTTTTAAGGCCTTTGCTTTATTATGAGGTTTATAAGAATCTTCCAGATAATATATATTATTCTTGAACCATTGGAACGTGTTCACTTTATTAAAAGTTGGACATGGCTGGAATATATCTACCAAAGAATACCCCTTATGTTCAACGGCTTTTTTAATGATTTTCCTGGTTTTTTCAATATCTCCGGCAAAAGCCCGAGCCACAAAGGTAGCCCCTAAAGATATGGCTACAGCTAAGGGATTGAATGGTTCTTCAAATACTCCATCTACTTGAAATGGTGTTTTAAGATTGATTTGGCTTGTGGGTGAGGCTTGTCCTTTGGTAAGGCCGTAAACCATATTGTTGTGGACGATATTGGTAATATCTGGGTTTCGCCGTATAGTGTGCATGAAGTGGTTTCCGCCCTCTCCGTAGGTGCAACCGTCACCACTGACTGCCACAACATTCATGTTTTTATTAGATGCTTTAATACCGGTGGCAGGTGAAAGGGATCTTCCGTGCAGTCCATTAAAAACATTGGATTTAATATAGTGGGGTAATTTACCAGCCTGACCAATACCAGAAACCATCACCAGATTTTCAGGGGGAATTTCCAGATCAGCTAATGCCATTTTAAGAGTTTTTAAAATTGCAAAATTACCACACCCCGGACACCATGCTACATCAGCATTTTGCATATCGTAAACTTCTGGATTCATTTTTCCACCTCCTTATCTTCTTCTAAATGGTAATGAATTATTTCCTCCACTTCCTCTACACTAAATGGCATCCCATTAAATTTAAGTGCCTTAAAATGTACTTTAAAATCAGTTTCTCTTTGGATTAAATGCGCAAACTGGCCCTTAGCATTATTTTCAAGTACAATTGTTTCATCGGCTTTTTTCAGCATATCTCCTGTATCAGGATGCAGGGGGTATACTTGTTTAAAGTATAAAAATGCCACATCATCCCGTCCAGTTTTTTCCACAGCTTCTCGAATGGGCCAGTAGGTAGAACCCCAACCAATAATCATAATCTTGAATTTCTTATCCTTTTGCAGATGGTTGCTGTTGTGAAATAATTCTCCTTTAAAAGATTCTTCCAGGATCTTATCCATTTTTATCATTCTTTTTTCAACCATGGCGGTACGAATAGAAAGATCTTCTGTAATATGGCCTTCTTCATCGTGTTCATCTGAATCTACTATTGCCAGACCCGTACCATATCCGGGTATGGTCCGTGGTGATATCCCGTCAGGCGTAATCTTATATCTCAAGTAATCGGGGGTGCTTTTTACCAGGAAATCTTCCACCTCTAAATTCATAATATCCAGATGAGGAATGTTGTAGTAAATATCGGCAAAGTACTGGTCAGTTAAGATGAAAACAGGGATCTGATATTTATCTGCCATATTAAAAGCATTATGGCTTACTTCCAAGGCATCCTCCATATTCCCGGGGGTGTAAATTATTCTAGGAAATTCACCAGGGCTGGCGTAAAGTGCCAGGTCCAGATCTTCCTGAGCAGTACGTGTAGGAAGTCCCACAGCAGGCCCAGGCCTTTGTGCCAGGTAAATTACAATGGGAGTCTCTAACATTCCAGATAATCCTACAGCTTCAGCCATTAAAGCAAAACCACTTCCTGAGGTGGCCACCATAGAACGGGCACCGGCATAAGATGCCCCTAAACCCATATTAATAGCAGCAATCTCGTCTTCTGCCTGTTCAAAAACCATCTCAAAATCACGGGCTTTATCTGCTATAAAAACTTGCAAAGGACTAGATGGAGTCATAGGGTAAGATGACATGAATCTACATCCTCCAGAGATACATCCTAGTCCCACTGCTTCGGTACCACTAATTAAAATTTCATCTTTAATAAGCGGATCTTTAAGTATGTCAATTTTTATTATAGCTTTAAGTTCTTCCCCCACCAAATAACCCTCGCTTCCAGCTTTCAAATCGTTTTCAACGATTTTATCTCCTTTACGGGAGAACATAGCTTTAATACAATCATCAAAAGCACTTTTTTCCACTCCAAGAATACATGAGAGGGCTCCGGCCCCTATTACATTGGCATAGATAGGCCCTCCTAATTTCTTTGCTTTTTCTAGGAAAGGAACTTTAATTAAATTATATTTAACAGGGTCAAGATCATTTAAAATAGTTTCATCACATATAATAATCGTTTGGGAGGTAATTCTATCCTTTAGATGTGTGACTGCTTCATCACTTAGGGCCACTAATATGTCAATACGATCCACATAGGACCTTATCCTTTTATGGGATGCTCTTATCTGGGTGGAGTTTTGGCCACCTCGCACCCGGGACATGTATTCTTTAGTGGAAAAAACATGATATCCTCCAGACTTTATGGCCTGGACCATAATACTTTCCACTGTTTGAATTCCTTGACCTGCTTCCCCACATAAAACAATTGAAACATCTTCTTTAATATTTAGCTCACCTGACATGAATTCACCTTCATATTAATTAGAGAATTTATCAATCATTAATAAAATTTAATTTAAACAATTATTAGTTTTTAAATTGATTAAATTTTTTAGAAATAGGAACAGCTCTTAAGACCCCTCTTTTTTAGATACTGCTGATGGTAATCTTCGGCTTCGTAAAAAACCTGCGCGGGCTCAATGGAGGTCACAATTTTGTCCTTGTATCTGTTTGATTCTTCCAGTTTCTGCAATGATTTTTCAGCATCCATCTTCTGTGGGGTGTCATGGTAAAATATAACTGAGCGGTACTGGTCACCTATATCTGGGCCCTGCCGATTCAATGTGGTCGGGTTGTGATTATCCCAGAAAACATCTAGAAGTTCAGTGTAGCTGATTTTATCCGGGTCGTAGATGATCTCCACCACTTCCACATGTCGGGTGTTACCTCGACAAACATCTTCATAGGTTGGATTTTTAGTCAACCCTCCAGAATAACCTGCTCTAGTGGATATTACTCCCTCTAAATTTCTGAATGTTTCTTCAACTCCCCAGAAACATCCTGCTCCCAAAGTAGCCCTTTTCAGATTTTTCCCCGATTGATTAACATCAGATTTCAAATCCTTCATAATTAATTAGCCTCCATTTACATAATTTTTCTATTGAATTTGGATGCATAATTTCATAATTTTAATATGTTTATTAAAGTATTAATTATTTGAGGAAAAATGATGGGGGGTTTAGATTGGATTTAATTATTTGAGGGAAAAAATGAATTAGATATTTGATTAAATATAAAAAATTCAATAAATAAAATGTTTAATATTCATTAATTAGCTTAATTTCTTATTTTAAATGTGGATTAAAAATATATGGACTATTCATCATATAATATATTATAACAAATTTTTTTAAATGGAATTGAGGTCATCTGTCTATAATCATTTGATTAGTTGATTTAAGTTGAAGAGTATTTGAAGGGATTCTATGCATCAATGTAAAATATACGGACAACTGGTGGATGATAAAGAAAATCCGATTTTTGGAATTTCATTAAAGGTAATTGCCGATTATTCTTCAGCTTTTGATGATGATCCAGTTCTGGGAAATGCTTCAACTGATAAAAATGGTAAATTTGAAATTGATATATCTTTAAACTCTCCATTCCTGGAAAATAAGAAAAATAAAATAA
>JAUXXK010000088.1 GCA_030681145.1 Methanobacteriaceae archaeon
TAATCCCGATGAAACCCTTAAATTGGCAGCTATTGCTGAGAAGGGTTCAGAACATCCCCTAGCAGAGGCCATCCTTAAAAAAGCAGATTCATTAAAACTAGAAATTCCAGATGCGGTTAAATTCCAGGCCATAGCCGGTCAAGGAATTGAAGCCCAATGGGATAATCAACCCCTGGTACTGGGAAACCGTAAGATGATGACGAGTAGTGGTATAGAAATCTCTTCTCTGGAAGAAGAAATCCAGAAACTGGAAACTCAAGGAAAGACGGTTATAATGGTAGCTTATAGTAACGAAATTAGTGGTATTATTGCCATAGCCGATACCTTGAAAAAATATTCAAAAGAAGTAGTCCAAGAACTGGACAGCATGGGCATTGAATCCATTATGCTCACCGGAGATAATAAACGCACAGCCCAGGCTATAGCCGCCCAAATTGGGATAACCAATGTTTATGCCAATCTACTTCCTCAAGAAAAACTGGAAGTTATAAAAAAATTACAAGAAGAGGATAATATTGTGGCCATGGTAGGGGACGGTATAAATGATGCTCCGGCACTGGCCCAGGCAGATATAGGTATTTCCCTGGGGTCTGGTACCGATGTGGCCAAGGAAACCGGGGGAATAATCCTGGTTAATGATGATCTAAGGGATGTGGTCTCAGGTATTAAATTAAGTAAAGCCACCATGAAGAAGATTAAACAGAACTTATTCTGGGCCCTTTTCTATAATAGTGCTGCTATACCATTAGCTGCTTTTGGATTTTTAAATCCTATGATTGCTGCTGCGGCCATGTCCTTAAGTTCCCTTTCTGTTGTGACTAATTCTGCGCTTTTGAAAAGATTTAAAATTAAAAAATAGATCTTTTTTAAAGTGAAATTAGGATATAAATAAATTAAATAACTCTTTATTTTTACTTTTTAAAATGAAAAATTAGAATATAAATAAAATAACTCTTTATTTTTACTTTTTAAAATGAGAAGTTAGAATATAAATAAAACAAGGTTATTCAAGCCATTCCAGCATAGTCTCCAGTGCTAATCCAGTGTTTCCAACTTGACAATGATTTTGGGCCTGATCTTGTTTGGTAAAAACTTTATCTGTAACAGATTTAGCATTAATTAATGCATCTACTTGTTTTTTATGCATTTTAAATCCGATAAAGTGATCTTGTCTTCCAGATAACAATAATACATCTTGTTTAATTCTTTCTGAATGCATATTTTTTTCATTCATCCGGAAAGCTAATTCCATGGCATCTAAGGGCATTTTTTTATTAGTGATGTACATCAGATTACTGGTGGTCCACGCTTCCATATCACATTTTTTAAGGTTATTTAGAGCCATTTTGTTGGAAAAATTTGGGAAATATTTAGTAAAGAAAATCAACATTTTTTGAGCAAAAATATTATGTATTTTCATATAATCCATGGCATGTCCCTGAGCAATAACTTTCTTTATTCTTGGCTCAAATGCAGCTGCTCGAAGACAAAACCATCCCCCCATGGATGTTCCTATCAAAGTAACCTCATCTAAGTTGAAATAATCTAAGATAGCTGAAGTAGGTTTTTCCCATTCAACATCCAGAGGAATTCCATATTTTTTCCGAGCTGCGCCCTGTCCAGGGCCTTCAAAGCCTATTACTTCATATCCTTGACTGGAAAAATACCACATCCAGGAATAAAATTCCTCAATATATGAATCAAAACCGCCGTGAAGGACAATAGTACCCTTACTCTCACCATCAGGTGATGTTCTTATCACTGGTAAAAATCCATCTTGATATGGTACTTTAAATCGTTCCAATCCTTCATTTTGGAATATATTATAAAAAAGGTCACAGAATTTATCATAGAGTATTTCTTTATCAGGATCATGGGAAAATGTGTAAAATTCAGCGGCCCGGTAATAGAAAGCTGCATTAATTAGTCTGTCTTCCTGAAGGGCTATTTTGGCCAGTTTTATCATTATATCTTTCCAATCCTGGAAATTATCTATTTTTAAACCGGCATATTCCATATCTTCATATCTGGCGTAACCCCATGAATACCAGCGATTTAGTTGATAGTTGAATAATTGGTCTTTGTGGAAGTTTTGGTATCCTACCGGGAACTTGAATTGTGTTTTTTGCATTAATAATCACCTTTAACTCATGAAAATATACTTCAAAGAACCATAATCCCCATCTAACTCAGAAAAATGTACTTTAAAGATTTTAATCCTCATCTTACTCATGAAAATATACTTCAAAGAACTATAATCCCCATCTAACTCAAGAAAATGAACTTTAATCATTTTTTTGGCCTATCTTAAATGCATTTAGTATAGCCCCACTATCTGTACCTAAAATTCGTTCAATAAAATCGAAAATGGCCATGAATTTCCTTCTAAATTCATTTGAATTATGATCCGCACTATCTATTCCCTGTAAAACCATGGCCGAGATTCCATTAAATGCTCTGGCAGCATCTTCAGGGTATTTGGTATCAAAAATTCCTTCTGCAACACCCTGTTTAAATATATGGGCTAATGGCCCTACTGTTTCTACAGGAATCCTTTGTTCAAATTTACGATGTAAGTGAAGGTTCTTTTCATCATGGACATACTGCATGATACCCCTTGTACTATCCCTGAAGGATAAAGAAAACTGAAATATTTGTACCAGTTTTTCTAGAGCATTTAGATTATCCTGTTTTGAGATTTTTTCCATACTTTCAATGATAATATTAATATATTTATCAGTAATTTCATCTAGAATTGCTTCTTTTGATTGGAAATAATAGTAGAAAGTGCCCTGAGCAACATCCGCCTTTTTAACGATATCTTTAACTCTGGTTTCTTGGTAGCCTTTCTCCAGGAATAATTGTTCGGCTATATCTAC
>JAUXXK010000279.1 GCA_030681145.1 Methanobacteriaceae archaeon
AATAGAGAAGGCGGCTAGCGTTCAATTTGACCCGCAGGTAGTGTCAATTTTGAGACAGCTAATTGAGTCTAGCCCAGACATAGTTGAACAGGCGTGCAGAGCGGCGGAAGCCGGGGTAGGTCCGCTTGTCGGCTTAACGTCGCAATGATAGAATGTTAAGGAGCACTCACGAAGATTACAGGTATCTAGAATAATAAAACAGGATATGTGAGGCTGCACGGGTTATTCTGGGCAGTCTCTTTCCGTAGAGGAGGATTATTATGTTTAACGTTTTCAAAAATCTATTTGACTCCAATGCCAGGGATATTAAAAAATATCAAGCTATTGTTATAAAAATCAATGCGTTAGAGCCTAAGTTTCACGCCCTGACGCCAAGCGAGCTTAAGGCAAAGACCACCGAGTTTAAAAACCGCTGTGCAAATGGTGAAACTTTAGAGGACTTATTGCCCGAGGCCTTCGCCGCTGTGCGAGAGGCGAGTATTCGCACTATCGGACAAAGACACTTTGATGTGCAGCTAATTGGAGGCATGGTTCTGCATAACGGACGCATTGCTGAAATGAAGACTGGCGAGGGGAAGACCTTAGTTGCCACCTTGCCCGCCTATTTAAATGCCTTAACCGGTGCGGGTGTGCATATCGTCACCGTGAACGATTATTTGGCTAAACGCGATAGCGAGTGGATGGGACAAATCTACACCTATTTAGGGCTTGAGGTGGGCTTAATAATTCATGGGCTAAATTTCGACCAAAAACAAGGCGCCTATCTGGCAGACATCACTTATGGCACCAACAATGAGTATGGCTTCGATTATTTACGTGATAATATGGTGGCTGAACCCAGGCAAATGGTGCAACGCCCACTTAACTACGCCATTATTGATGAAGTGGACAGTATATTGATTGATGAGGCTCGCACCCCTCTCATCATCTCTGGCCAGTCAGATGACGCCACCGACCTATACTATAAGTTCACTCGCTTAGTGATAGGCTTTCAAGCAGAGCGAGATTACACAGTAGACGAAAAGCTCAAGACTATTTCGGTGACAGAAGTTGGTATTCATAAAGCGGAAAGAGCTTTTGGGGTAGATAATTTATACGACAACACCCATATGAACTTGGTTCATCATCTTAATCAGGCTGTACGCGCCAAGG
>JAUXXK010000110.1 GCA_030681145.1 Methanobacteriaceae archaeon
TCACACCACATATCTCAATCAACATTTAATATGTGTAAAGATGATGTAACCATGGCTATAATAGAAGCAACTACTGAGGTAATGGATCAAACCCTGAATAATGCTTTGCCTAAATTTAAAAGTGAATATGAAGTATTGTCATTAGCCACAGGTTCAGCAGCATGTGCTGTAGAATACATATTAGAACTTGACGGATTCAACGCCCCTATGGTAGTGGATCTATTGACTAAAAGATTCCATAATTTAGTACAACTTAAACCAGATAGAGGTGCAGCCGCTGAACTTCACAACTGTGACTTTATGGACATGATCTATCGTGGATGGGGCCATCTGGATAAAGCTCGGAGAATCAGAAATGGTGCCACAGGCCCATTAAAACCATTGGTTGGTAGTTATGAGGTTGATTTAGACCCTATAGAGAAAAATGAGGTTATTATGAATCCGCAACGATACACATATCCTGCATGTGCTATTACTGTCCGTTACTCCTCTTTAATGAGATTAGCCGATTACCCTTGCTTGTTAACAAGTGAACCAGTTACTGCAACCATGATGACCAATATAATTGCTCTTCACAAAGAAGAAGCAGCTTCACCTGCTCGAACCTGTAAGAATTGTGCAGCAGCATCCCTAGTGGACTTCAGACATTCACACTGCCAGTGGAAAGAAGCAGTTTAAATTCTAAAAGAATTTAAATTATTTATTTTTAGCATAAAAACCATAAAGGTGAAAAATATGAAATGCTATATTTGTGCTGAGGAAGGAAAGGATAGCGATGCAGTAGCCATTTGTATTGTATGCGGAATGGGGTTATGCATGAAACATGCAATTAGGGAAGAAACTGAAGTCTGGTCAGGAGGATATCCATTCCCATCAGAAAAAATGTCCGAGACACTACCCAGAATTTTATGTGGATATTGTTATAAAGCAATAGAGGCTCAAAAATGATCCCCATTAAAAAAAGAGCGTTTTCTGAGTTCTTAGGAACTTTTTTCTTGGTATTTTTTGGTACTGGTGCTGCGGTTATAACACTGATGATCAGTAAAGGTCAAACCCCACCAAATGCTTTTAATATTGGAATTGGAACGTTAGGTGGATTTGCTGACTGGTTGGCCATTGGTTTAGCTTTCGGTATAGCAGTTACTGCCAGTATTTATGCTTTTGGAAGAATATCCGGTTGCCATATCAATCCTGCGGTTACAATTGCTTTGTGGTCTATAAAAAAATTTCCTAGTAAAGATGTTTTACCATACATAATGGCTCAGCTGGCCGGTGCCACATTAGCCAGTATATTATTAGTAGTAATAATTGGTATAGAAGCTGCTACTGTAGGAGGATTAGGGGCCACTGCACCATTCCAAGGGATAGGTTACGTTCCGGCTATTGTGGCCGAAGCCATTGGTACATTCCTACTCATGATAACAATCATGGGAGTGGCTGTGGATAGAAAAGCTACACCAGGTTTTGCTGGTTTAATAATCGGATTAACTGTAGCTGGAATTATCACCACACTGGGAAATATTACTGGATCTTCTTTAAATCCAGCCCGTACATTTGGACCTTATCTTGGAGATATGATATTTGCAGGGACCAATTTATGGTATTTTTTCCCCATTTATATCATAGGGCCGATAATTGGTGCAGTAGCTGCTGCTTTCACTTACAATTACCTTTACAGTGACCTAGAAGCTTGATTT